>NZ_JBGFFG010000262.1:0-4820 GCF_056175765.1 Pseudoxanthomonas sp. LjRoot204_2
ACCAGGTGTGGATCCTCGGCCGGCGCACGCCCGTGGTGGCGTCGGATGGCGCACCGATGCAGCCGCTGCGCGCGGACTTCAAGTCCGGTTTCGTGGTGAGCGAGGTCGCGGGCGAACCGTGGCGCGTCTATGCCGCCACCGATGCCAGCGGCCGCATCCAGGTGCAGTCCGGCATGTCGCAGTCGGCGATGAAGGCCGAACTCGCGCACTGGGTGAAGATCAGCCTGTGGAGCGGCATCGGCATCCTGCTCATGCTCGGGGCCATCGTGGGCCTGGCCATCCACTGGAGCCTGCGTCCGATGAACCGCCTGCGCCGCGAGATGGCGCAGCGCGAGCCTCACGACCTGGCTCCCTTGCCCGCCTCCGGGCTGCCGCGCGAGATCCGGCCACTGGTGGATTCGTTCAACCTGTTGCTCGAACGCCTCTCGGAGGCGATGCGCGGCGAACGCCAGTTCCTGGCCGACGCCGCGCACGAGTTGCGGACGCCGCTGGCTGCGCTGCTGACGCAGACGCAGGTCGCCATGCGCGCCGGCAGCCAGGCGGACGCGCAGGCCGCGCTGGCCCAGCTGGCGCATGGCATCCAGCGCACGTCGCGGCTGGCGCAGCAGCTGCTCGACTCGGCACGCGTGGACGCGTCGCCGCTGCGCGAGGATCGACCCGTCGTCGCGCTCCCCGACGTAGTGACGATGGTCGCGCGCGAGTTCGAATCGATGGCGAGCCGCCGACAGCAGACGCTCGCGCTCCATGCCGAGCCCGCCAGCGTGCGGGGCGACCTCGACGATCTCGGCATCCTGGTGCGCAACCTGCTGGACAACGCAGTCCGCTACGGCGGCGACGGCGCGCGCATCGAGATCGCCTGCGGCACCGACGACGGAGGCGCGACCGCCTGGGTCAGGGTGCGGGACAACGGCCCCGGCGTGCCCGCAGACGAGCGCGAACGCATCTTCGAGCGCTTCTTCCGGGGGAGCCAGGGCAATGGCGAACGCGGCAGCGGCATCGGCCTGTCGCTGGTCGACCGCATCGCACGCGCACACGATGCGCGCATCACGGTGGAAGACGGCATCGCCGGACGGGGATTCGGTTGCCGCGTCGCGTTCCGCGCGGCACCCGACGCCTGATGCGGCGACGCGGCGCTATTCGCCGCGCCACCACGGTTGCGTGTCGGCGGGCCCCGCGATCGACAGCGGTTGGCCGATCACCGGAGTGGCGATGGCGACCCCCGCGTCCTGCGACAGGGCGTACAGCGTTTCCATGGGTTCGCTCCAGCCATGGAAGGCSAGGTCGAAGGTGCTGTTGTGGATGGGCACCAGCGATCGGCCGCCCAGATCGCGATGCGCCTGCAGCGTCTGCGCGGGCAGCATGTGTACGTCCTGCCAGCGGCGGTCRTAGGCGCCGCACTCCAGCAAGGTGATGTCGAACGGCCCCAKGCGCTCGCCGATGGTGCGGAAACCGTCGAAGTAGCCGGTATCGCCACTGAAAAAGACCTTCAACTCGTCCGTCCGGATCACCCACGACGCCCACAGCGTGGCGTTGCGGTCCAACAGCGTGCGGCCGGAGAAATGCTGCGACGGCGTCGCCGTGAAGCGCACGCCATCGCGTTCCACTTCGTCCCACCAGTCAAGCTGACGCACCTTGTCGCGGGGCACGCCCCACCTGACCAGCCGGTCGCCCACGCCGAGCGGCGTCAGGAATACCTCCGTCTTCGCCGCCAGCGCGCGCACCGTGTCGCGGTCCAGATGGTCGTAGTGATCGTGCGACAACACCACGGCCGCCAGCGGTGGCAATGCATCGAGGGCGATCGGCGGCGCGTGGAAGCGCTTGGGACCCGCCCACTGGACGGGCGAGGCGCGCTCGGAGAACACCGGATCGGTCAGCCAGAACCGGCCGCCGAGCTTCAGCAGGACGGTCGAATGTCCGAGCCGGTACAGCGTGCCATCCGCCGCGGCGTCCAACTGCGCACGGGACAGCGACTGGACCGGAATGGCACCCGTCGGCACGGTACCGGCCGGTTTGCCGCCGACCAGGAAGTCCCACCAGAGCTTGCCGGTATCGCGCCAACCGAGCGCACGCGGCTTGCGTTCGTTCTGGAAGCCGTCCTCGCCGAACTGCGGCGATTGCGGGTAGGACAGCGTGGCGCAGCCGGACAGGCCCGCGTAGGCGAAGGCCGTGGCGGACACGCAGGCCGCCGCCGCGATGCGCTTCAGGCGTTTTCCCCGGCGAGGCATCGGGGTGGACGGATCAGCCATCGTGGCCGCTCCTCGACGTGGGGAATACGTACTGGACCATCGTGGCCGCACCGGCCTGCCCGGGCAGCATCATCTGGACATCGCCCTGCCCCACGGGCACCTGCCAGCGGAGATCGACGCAGCCGAGCTGCGATGCCGTGCGACGCGCTTCGGCGAGCAACTGCGTGGCGACGTCCGAGGGGCGCGCGCTGGCGGGTACGAAGAGCGCTTCGAGATTGAGGTAATACGCCCGGTCGAGCATCGAGAATCCCACCGTGGCGAAGGCATAACCCGCGGGCTCCCGGCGGCGCTCCGCGATCCACGCCCACGCGCGCAGCGGTGGTTCGAACAAGGCTTCCATCAGCTCCAGCACGCCGGCGCCGGCGCGGGTACCGGAGGTTTCGGGCAGTTCCGCCCGCTGGCGGTCGCACAGTTGCATCAGCACCGCGGCGTGCGCCCGGGTGACGCGACGGATATCGATGCCGTCATCGGCCGATGCGTGGCTCCACGGCGGATCCTGCGGTGCGGGAAGGTGGGCCACGGGTACCGGGCGAAACAATGTCGCCGTCCCCGCGCGCGAAAGTCGTGCATTCATGGGAGCTCCAAGGGTTAGGGAAACCGCGATCAGAATCCGCGCGAGATGCCGACGAAGAGCGACGTGCTGCGGTCCTTGCCCTCCTCGACCAACGGGCTGTCCTGCAGCGCGTCGGGCAAGGCTCGGTATTCCACGTTGCCCACCAGCGCCCAGCGTCTGGCGAAGGGATGGACCAGGGTCAGGCTGGCGCGCGGCACCGTAGCCGCACCGGGACGGTAGGCCGCCACGCCGCGTGCAACCTCTTCATCGAGGATGCCGTAGTAGTAATCCGCCAGGTCCGCCGACAGGCGGATGGCGCCCACCGACGGCACCAGGGTCGAGCGACCGAGCGCCAGCGGATAGCTGTAGTCGAGGGCGACCGCGTAGCCGTCGCTGGTACCGGTCACATCGACGCGCGCGTCCAGGTCGAGCTTGCCGCCCGCCCCCTTCCAGCTCGCACCGACGCCGATGTCGACACTGTCGTCGCGATCGGACAGCAGCCGGCGGTCCACACCGCGACGCGCGAGTTCGGCGATGCCGAAGTCATCCGCATCCAGCCCATCCAGGCGACCCGCGATGAAGGTGCGCAGTTCGAAACGATCGTCCACGTGGACGCGGTAGCCCAGTGCCGCGCCACGCAGGTAGACACGTTCGCCGTCGTAGGCGAGGTTGGGATACAGGCGCGTCCGCGTGCCTTCGCCCGCGTACTCGCTGTCGCGGTGCACGACAGCCAGGCCGGCGCTCCAGCGCGACGGCAACTGGTCCTGCGCCTTGGCATCGGTGCGCTCGACGACCTGGGCGAACGCGGAGAAGGGCAACAGCAGCAACAGCGGTGTGCAGGCACGCAGCAGACTCATGGAAACCTCGGCGGTGGGGGACCGGATTGCCCGGCCCGCCCATGCTCGCGCGGGATGTTTAAGAACTCCTTAAGTCAACGCGTGTCCACTGCACCTCGCCTCATTGCATCCGCGGAAGGTCGAACACCAGCACCTCGGCACCGATGCCGCGTTCGATGGTGACCAGCGGCTCCGCGTCGTACAGCAGCGCATCACCCGCCTTCAGGGGCTTCCCGTTGACGGTCGCCTCGCCACGCGCCACGTGCACGTAGCCGAGCCGGCCGTCGGCGAGCGGCAGTTCGGCCTTTTCGCTGCCATCGAACAGACCGACGTACATGCGCGCATCCTGGTGGATGCGGACCGACCCATCGGCGCCATCGGGACTGACCGCCAGGCGCAGGCGGCCCTGTTTCTCGGTCGCGGGAAAGGACTTCTCCTCGTACGACGGCTCGACACCCTGCCGATCGGGAATGATCCAGATCTGCAGGAAGTGCGTGGCACCGGACGCGTTGTAATTGAACTCGGAGTGCTGCACGCCGGTGCCGGCGCTCATGCGCTGCACATCACCGGGCACGATGCTGGAGCTGTTGCCCATCGAGTCCTTGTGGCCCAGCGCACCTTCCAGCACGTAGCTGATGATTTCCATGTCGCGGTGGCCGTGTTCGCCGAAGCCGCGCCCCGCGGCCACGCGATCCTCGTTGATGACGCGCAGCGGGCCCCAGTGGACGTGCTTGTCATCGAAGTAGTTGGCGAAGGAGAAGCTGTGCCACGAATCCAGCCAACCGTGATTGGCATGGCCGCGGGCCTCGGCAGGGCGGAGGGTGATCATGGCGAAACTCCTTGGGTGGTGGACAGGGTACGAAGCTTGGGTGCTATCAAAAATGGAATAAACCCAGCCAATCTCAATTGTTTGTCCTATTTGTGAACTTAATTGGATTCGAAACCCGCAATCCCGCCGGCGGATGGGACGACGCCCGATGCACGGTCGAAGCGGTACAGGGTCGGGGCTGCGTCATTGTGTCGCGATGAAGTGCGCATCACGCGGACGCCTGCCTGCATTCGCGCCACGACGGGCCGGCTGCATTAAACTTGCGCGGTTCCCGCTCGAGCGCTCGTCTTCATGCCCTTCGTCGTCACCGAAAACTGCATCAAGTGCAAGTACACCGACTGCGTGGAGGTCTGTCC
>NZ_JBGFFG010000263.1:0-4816 GCF_056175765.1 Pseudoxanthomonas sp. LjRoot204_2
GCTTGAGATCGCGCACCAGCCCGAACAGCGCCATTGCGCGCAGGCCGTACCAGGTCAGGTCGATTTCCCACCAGCGGAATCCCTGCCGCGCGGTGCCGGGAAAGAAGTGGTGGTTGTTGTGCCAGCCCTCGCCGAACGTCAGCAGCGCCAGCCACAGGTTGTTGCGGCTGTCGTCGCGCGTATCGAAACGGCGGCGGCCGAAGCGGTGCGCCAGCGAGTTGATGGTCACGGTGGCGTGGAACAGCACGACCGTCGAGACGAAGAAGCCCCAGACCAGCATCTGCCCGCCGCTGGTGCCGAGGTGCGGTGCCACGCGTTCCAGCAGCGCACCGACACCGTACAGCGCGGCCGCCAGCAGCACTGGCACGACGGTGTCGTAGCGGTCCAGCCAGCGCAGTTCGGGATAGCGCGCCAGGTCGGGGATGCGCGACCAGTCGGTGCGGAAGCCGCCCCGCGTCAGGAACCAGCCCGCATGGCTCCACCAGAATCCATGCACGGCGGGGGAATGCGGATCGGCCGCGGTGTCGGCATGGCGATGGTGGTTGCGGTGGTGCGCCGCCCACCACAACGGACCGCGCTGCACGCTGGACGCGCCGATCAGTGCGAACACGAACTGCAGCACGCGCGACGTGCGGAACGTGCGGTGGGAGAAATAGCGGTGGTAGAAGCCTGTGATGGCGAACATGCGTACCGCGTACAGCACTGCGGCCACGATCACCGCCACCGGGGATACGCCGACCCAGAACACGGCCAGGCAGGCCAGGTGCATGCCGATGAAAGGGGCGGCACGCAGCCAGTCGATCCGGTCGCCACCATCCTCGTGTTCCTGCGCCGCCTGGGTGTCGAACCAGCGTCGCAGCGCCGGCAGCACACGGGGCGCCGGCGGGGGAGTGGGGGAATCGCTGGCCGGCATCAGGAGGTCTCGATCGCTTGAATCCCTAGTACGACCGAACGCGCGCTTTGGATGCGTGAAGACCGCTCACCCGCAGCGGCCGACCAGTGGCGTGGCCAACGCATCGCGCAGTGCACGCGCATCCGCCGCGGCGGGCGGCTGCGGGAACACGATGCGTACGTCCTGGTGCCGGCCCTTGTCGTCGCGGATGGTGGCGATGCCGGCGAATTCCAGCAGGCGCTGGTCCGCATTGGCGTAGGTCAACTGCATCGTCGGGGCGACGAAGCCGTACCAGCGATCCAGCTTCATCGCCATGCGCTGGGCGGGGATGCCGTTCCAGCGTACGACCTCGCCGGGATCCAGCTTCACCGGCATGAAGTCGAACCGGCTGGGCAACAGGAACGGTTGGGTCACGTCGCGTCCCGCGCGCAGGGTGTTCCAGTGCAGCCGCACGCTGGCATCGAATCCGGCATCGATGACCGCCCCGGCAGGCACGGCCAGCGTGCGCTCCTTCGCAGGTGCGCCCGCCTTTTCCCTGACATAGACCACCCGCCCGCGCTCGCTGCTGCGCACCCCCTCCCGGTAGCCGTCGCGCGCATCCTCGAAATCGAAGTCCGGCGCCTGTGCGGTCGCGCGGTCCACCACCGTCTTGCGCGCGAAGGCCCGGCCATCGGGGCAGCGGTAGAGGACCAGCCGCCGGGCGCTGCCTTCTTGCCGGTAGCGCCAGTGGGACTCGCGGTACAGCACAGTATCGCCCTGGCGGGCGTAGGCGGTCGCCTCCTGCCGCAACACGCCCGTATCGGGGCGCGCGGCCGGGCTGGCCAGCATCAGGGCGGCGAAGAGGGGCAGGACGGCCAGGGGACGGGTCATGGGAGCGTGCCGAAGATGAACGGGCTCCTTCTTACGGCACGCACTACGGGACGGATGCTTGGACGACGTGCGCCCCACCTGCATCCGAGTGCCGGTCATCTTCGTAGAGAGCGTCATCACGAACCCAGCGGGACCTGGCATACCATGCCCACCGACCTCACAAGGAGACCGTCGCCCCTGCGGGCGGCACGTCCGGTGTCCACCGTTACCCCCGCCACGCGCGATGTCCACGACTGGACCGGCGACATGCTCGCCGTGGCCCGGCAGCGCGACCGCGCCTGTTTCATGCGCTTGTACGATCATTTCATGCCGCGCCTGTGCCTGTACCTGCGCGGCCTGGGCAATACCGAAGCCGTGGCCGAGGAACTGTCGCAGGAGGCGCTCCTGCGCCTGTGGCAGCGGGCCGCCATGTACGACCCGCAGCAGGGTGCGGTGTCCACCTGGCTGTTCCGCATCGGCCGCAACCTCCATATCGACCGCGTGCGGCGCGAGCCCGGCTGGGTACAGATCATGGAAGACGCCGGCCCGGCTGTCGACGAAGAGCTGGCGCGCCCGTTCAGTTCGGCCGAAGACCACGCCGAACATGCCCATCTGCAGCGCCGCATCGAGGACTTGCCCCCCGTGCAGGCGCGCCTGATGCGCATGTCCTACTTCGAGGCCAAGAGCCACCAGGAGATCGCCGACGAGCTGCAGATGCCGCTCGGCACCGTGAAGTCGCACCTGCGCCGCGCATTCCTGCGGCTGCAGGGCCAAGTACGAGGTCAGTCGTGAACCCGCACCATCATCTCGATCCTTCCACCGTGGTCAGCTACGCCGCCGGCGCACTGGCGGTCGAAGTGGCGATCGTGGCCGCCACCCACCTGGAGACCTGTGCGCATTGCCGCGCGCGCGTGGAAGACGCCGAGCGCATCGGCGGGCACCTGGTCGAGCAGCAGCAGCCGGCCGTCGCTGCCGGCGACCGCCAGGCCGAGCTGCGTGCGTCCATGTGGTCGCGCCTCGACGAGGCGCCCGCGACGGCGACCGTACCGCCCCCGCGCGCGCCGTATGAGGACGACGACCGCCTGCCGGCACCGCTGCACCCGTATTTCGGCACCTCGTACCGCGCTTTGAAATGGCGCTGGATGGCGCCCGGCGTGCATTGCATCCGCGCCCCCAACACCAAGACCGGCACCCTGCTGATGCTGAAGATCGGCCCGGGCCGCAGCATGCCCGTGCACAGCCATGGYGGCACCGAACTGACCCAGATCCTGCGCGGCGCCTACCACGACGCGCTGGGCCAGTTCGCACCCGGCGACGTGGCCGACCTGGACAGCGATGTCGAACACCAGCCGGTCACCGTGCCCGGCACGGCCTGCATCTGCGTGTCGGCCCTCGACGCCCCGCTGCGCTTCCCCGGCTGGCTGGCGCAGCGCCTGCAGCCGTTGTTCAAGCTGTAGCGCCGGCGTGGCTCAGGACGAGGCGCGTTGCTGCCGCAGCAGCCCGGCGATCTCGTCGACGCGTTCGCGGATCGCGTCCAGCGTGTCCTGCGACGAGGACTCCGCAGGCGCGGCCGACGCGTGATGCGGGCGCAGCCGCTCGCGGCGGGCGAGGATCTCGTCGCGCAGCGCGTGGGCGTCGACGATGCCGACCAGCTGCATCGCGTGCGCCTGCCCCGGGCTCTGGCCGGCGGTTTCAACGCGCAGGATGCTCAGGTGGTACAGGCGCAGGATCGGGCCCTCGATGAACGTCACGTCCTGGATGTTCTCCAGCGGGATCGTCTTCTCGACGCGGAAGAGGATGCCCTTGCGGAACTGCAGCGTGCGGTCGTCGACGGTGCATCCGAGCCGCGCGAAGTAATGGCGCGCCCACCATTGGCCGGGCCCCGGCAGCCACAGCAGGATCAGCGGTGCGCCGACCACGCTGATCAGCAGGTACCACGCCACCATCGCGACCAGGTAGGCGCGGATCAACGGATTGAAAGAGGCTTCCAGCGGGGGCGAGGCATGCATGGACGACAGGGTCGGCTCCGGATGACGGCGCGCATTCTGGCACGGCGCGCGCAGGCCGGCATGCGGATGCGGCCGGTCGACCGGCCCCTGATTGCGGACGGCGGGTCGCCGGCGCTGCCCTCGTCGTGCGATGGATCGCGTCGGCATCGTGGGGCGTGTCCCGTGCCGTCTCACGTCCTGCACGCCGACCCGGCTACGATTCGCCCATGCAGTTGAAAGACAAGCTCGCGATCCTCGCCGATGCGGCCAAGTACGACGCATCGTGCGCGTCCAGTGGCGCCGGCAAGCGGCATTCGCTGGGCAAGGGCGGCATCGGCAGCACCGAAGGCATGGGCATCTGCCACTCGTACACGCCGGACGGGCGTTGTGTCTCGCTGCTGAAGATCCTGCTGACCAACTTCTGCATCTACGACTGCGCCTACTGCGTCAACCGCGTGTCCAGCAACGTGCCGCGGGCGCGATTCGCCACCGCGGAGGTGGTCCGGCTGACACTGGAGTTCTACAAGCGCAACTACATCGAGGGCCTGTTCCTTTCCAGCGGCATCATCCGCAACGGCGACTACACGATGGAGCAGATGGTGGAAGTCGCCCGCAGCCTGCGCGAGGACCACCGCTTCGCCGGCTACATCCACCTGAAGACCATTCCCGAAGCGTCGCCGGAACTGCTGGCCGCCGCCGGGCGTTACGCCGACCGCCTTAGCATCAATGTCGAGCTGCCGACCGAGGCCGGCCTGAAGCAGCTCGCGCCGCAGAAAGAGGCGCAGGGCATCCGCGATGCGATGGGCGAACTGCACTGGCGCATCCAGGCCGCGAAGCCCAGCAGGCAGGAAGCGCAGCCGAAGCGGAAACGTCCGCCGAAATTCGCCCCTGCGGGGCAGAGCACGCAGATGATCGTGGGCGCCGACGCGGCGGACGACCGCGCCATCCTGGTCAGCAGCGATGCCCTGTACCGCCAGTTCCGCATGCGCCGCGTGTACTACTCCGCCTTCAGCCCCATCCCGGATGCGTCCACGCAGCTGCCGCTGCGTGCGCCGCCGCTGTTGCGCGAACACCGCCTCTACCAGGC
>NZ_JBGFFG010000264.1:0-4812 GCF_056175765.1 Pseudoxanthomonas sp. LjRoot204_2
CTGCTGCAGCGTGCCACGGACCTGGTTGAACACCTGCTTGGTCTTCTGCAACGTGTTGCCTGGCGGCAGCTGCACGATGGCCAGCGCATATCCCTGGTCTTCCTCAGGGACGAAGCTGCTGGGCAGTCGAGTGAAGAGGAAGCCAGCCAGCACCGTCAGCAGCGCGAACACGATCATCCAGCGCGGGGCGTGCTTGATCGCGGCGCCGATGTGGCCCACGTAGGTTTTCTCGAGCTTGCCGTAGTACTTCTCGAACGTCCGGAAGATGACGTTCTTCTTCTCGTGGCTGTCGTGCTCGTGCTGCTTCAGGAAGGTCGCGCACAGGGCCGGGGTGAAGCCCAGCGCCAGGAAGGCCGAAAACGCCATCGAGATGGCGATGGTCAGCGCGAACTGCTTGTATATCTCGCCCGAGGCGCCGCCCTGCAGCGCCGACGGGATGAACACCGCCGCCAGCACCACGGTGATCGCGATGACGGCGCCGGTGATCTGGCCCATCGCCTTGATGGTCGCTTCGCGCGGCGGCAGCTTTTCTTCCGCCATGATGCGCTCGACGTTCTCGATCACCACGATGGCGTCGTCGACCACGATGCCGATCGCCAGCACCAGTGCGAACATGGTCAGCTGGTTGATGGTGAAGCCGATCAGGCTCAGGCCCCAGAACGTGCCCAGCAGGGCGACCGGGATGACGAGGGTCGGGATGATGGTGGCGCGGAAGTTCTGCAGGAACACCAGCATCACCAGGAACACCAGGATCACCGCTTCGATCAGCGTCTTGACCACTTCCTCGATCGAGATCTTGACGAAGGTGGTGGTGTCGTACGGCGAGAACCACGTGACCCCGGGCGGGAAGCTCGGCGCCAGTTCATCCATCTTCGCGCGCACGGCGTCGGCGACGTTGAGGGCGTTGGCACCCGGCAGCAACTGGATGGCGAACGCGCCGACCGGCTTGCCGTTGAACTGGGTGTCGAATCCGAAGTTCTGCGCACCGAACTCCACGCGCGCGACATCCTTCAGGCGGACAGTGGAGCCATCGTTGTTCGCGCGCAGGATGATCTGCTCGAACTGCTCCGGCGAGGTGAAGCGGCCTTCCGCCGATACCGTTGCCGTGAACGCCTGGCCTTCCGGCGCGGGATCGGAGCCGACCGAGCCGGCGGCGAACTGCACGTTCTGCGCGCGCACGGCCGACAGGGCCTCGGTGGCCGACAGGTTGTAACCCTGCAGCTTGCCCGGGTCCAGCCACAGGTTCATGGCGTACTCGGAACCGAAGTGCTGCGTGCTGCCGACGCCGGGCACGCGGGCGATCTGGTCGAGCACGCGCGAGGCGACGATGTCGTTCAGGCGATTGCGGTCGATGCTCGCGTTGTCGGACTGCAGGCCCACCACCATCAGGAAGCCTGCGTTCGCCTTCGCCACGACGACGCCCTGTGCGGTGACCTCGCTGGGCAGGCGTGGGGTGGCCAGCGATACCTTGTTCTGTACCTGCACCTGCGCGATGTCGGCGTCGGTACCGGTCTGGAACGTCAGCGTGATCGAGGCCTGCCCGGCGGAACTGGAGCTGGAGCTGAAGTACAGCAGGTTGTCGATGCCGGTCAGCTGTTGCTCGATGACCTGTGTGACGGAGCGTTCGGTGGTCTCCGCGCTGGCACCGGGATAGCTCGCGCTGACCGTGACCTGCGGGGGCGCGATGGAGGGATAGGATTCGACGCCAAGGTTGAGGATCGCGATCACGCCGGCGAGCGAGATCAGGATCGACACGACCCAGGCGAAGATCGGGTGGTTGATGAAGAACTTGGGCATGGGGGAGGGTCCTTCTTACTCGGCCTTGCCTGGCGCGGGCGCGGGCTTGGCCTGGGCGGCCTTGGCGGCGGCCGCCTGTTCGGCGGTCACACCCTTGGCCGGCGCGCCTTCCTTGACCTTCTGCAGGCCCTCGACGATGACCTGGTCGCCGGCCACGAGGCCCTCGGTGACCAGCCAGTCGGCACCGATGGCCTGCTGCGCGTTGACGTTCTTGCGCGCCACGTTGCCGTCCTTGCCGATGACCATCGCATAGGCGCTGACGGTATCGCGCTGGATCGCGCCCTGCGGGATCAGGAAGGCGCCCTTCTGTTCGCCCAGCGTGGCGCGCAGGGTGACGAAGGTGCCCGGCAGGAGGGTGCGGTCCGCATTCGGCAGGGTGGCGCGCAACGAGACGCTGCCCGTGGCGGGATCGACGACGGTGTCGGAGAAGTCCAGCGTGCCAGTCTGGTCGAGCACCTGCCCGTTGGGCAGCACGATCTGCACCGTGCGCTGGCCTTCACCGGCCAGCTGCACCTTGCCTGCGCCCTGGGCCTGCTGGATGGCCTGCATCTCGCTGGCGCTCATCGAGAAGTTGGCGTACAGCGGATCGATCTGGTCGATCGTGGTCAGCAGCGTGGCATCGCCCTGGCCGACCAGCGCGCCCTCGGTGACCTGCTGTTTGCCGGCGCGGCCGGAGATCGGCGCGGTGACGCTGGCGTAGCCGAGGTTGATGCGGGCGGACTCGACGTTGGCGCGCGCTTGCTGCACGGCGGCGGCAGCGCTGCGTTCTGCGGCCTCGGCGTTGTCGAGGTCCGACTTCGACACGAATTTCTGCGGCGCCAGCTGGCGGGCGCGGTCCGCCGACACCTTGGCATTGGCATAGGACGCCTGTGCCGAGGCCAGGTTCGCCTGCGCGGCGCTCAGCGAGGCCTGCAACGGCGCGGGGTCGATCAGGAACAGCACCTGGCCTTCCTTCACGTCGCTGCCTTCCTGGTACACGCGCTTCTGCACGACGCCGGCCACGCGCGCACGCACGTCGGAGCTGCGGAAGGGCGACAGGCGGCCGACGAGGTCGCGCTGCAGCGGCACATCCTGCGGCTTGGCGCTCAGCACCACCACTTCGGGGGGCGGCATCTGCTGCGGTTCGGGCTTGCTGCAGGCGGCGAGGATCGCCAGCAGCGCGCTGGCGAGGACGAGGGAACGGACGGGGGACGTCATGGGGAAGCTCCGTTTCTTTTTCTTGCAGACGTGGGAAGGGAATGCGATGAGCGGATGCGCCGCCCGCGGGGCGCATCGGAAGGGACCGGGTYGGGGGTGTCGGATGAAGCCTGGAAGGCGCGCAGAAAGGCATCTACCGCGAACTCGGCCCAGCGGCGGCGCGCGCGATCGCCCGCGCGATGCCGCACGCCGAACCGCTGCCGTTCGAAGTCCATTCCCACGATCATGCTGAGCAGCAACTCCGCGGCGTAATGCGGATCGTCATGCCTCAACCTGCCTTGGTCCATGGCGTGCTGCAGCCAGGTGGCGAGGCGCTGGACCAGAGTATCGCAGGCCTGCCGGTAGAGATCGCGCGCTTCGTCGGGAAACTGGTGCGCTTCCGCCGCCAGCAGGCGACTGGTGGAGACGATGGCAGGATCGCAGAGATGCCGCAGGTGTTCCGTGGCGAAGTCGACCAGCGCGACGCGGGGATCCTCCACCACCGGCGACAGGCGCGCGGTCGCGACGTCCTGGTGCTCCGCGATCACGCTGCGCAGCAGCTCCTGCTTGCTGCCGAAATGCGCATACAGCGTCTGCTTGGAACAGCCGGCACGGGCGGCGACCGCGTCCATGCTGACGCGGAAGCCCTGTTCCGACATCAGTTCCCGCACGGCGCTATGGACGCGGGCACGACGTTGATCGGGCGCGGAAAGGTCGGGGGAGGGGCGCATACGGACTGGACTATACCGTCCAGTTCAGAATTTTGACAGGCTTGAAAACATGGCATTTCCGTGCACAAAGCGAAGGGTGTACTTCGTGAGGGATGCGTGACGGCGAGGCGCGTGCTTCCGTGCGCTGCCGAATGTTGGTCGCGTTCTCGGCAATCCGCCGAGGCGCTTGCCGACAAACGCCCGTTCCGCTCTCGCTAGACAATCCGGCATGCGATTGCAAGCCGCACCAATGACGCCTCGCAGCAAGTTTTGTCACGGCGTCGGGAGATACAATGACCATTCGACTACCACTTGTTGAGCCATTCTCTGCATGAACGCTGCGCGCAGCCCGAAAAAAGCCGCCAAACCGTCGTCCAAACCGGAAGCCAAGAAGGCCACCCACGCGGTGAGCCCGAAGGCCACGCCCACCAAGAAGGTGGCCGCCCGACCGGAGAAGGCGGCGAAGGCCGCGGAAAAGACTGGCACGGCGATGGCGAAGGCAGGCGAGGCGTTCTCGCTGGCGCCGATCCTCGACGCGATCCGCAAGCGCGTCTCCGGAGCCGCTGCGCAGGCCGAGGCGCGCACGTTCGCCGAAGCGTTCTACAAGCGCATGGAGGAAGACGAGTACCCGCACCACGGTGCGGACGGTTGGGCCGCGATCGCCGCCGATACCCTGGCGTTCGCGCGCACCCGCAAGCCAGGCACCGCCAACGTGCGCATCTTCAATGCCACGCAGAAGACGCACGGCTGGGAGTCGCCGCATACCGTGCTGCAGATCGTCAACGACGACATGCCGTTCCTGGTCGATTCGGTCAGCATGGCGCTGGCCGAGATGGGCGTGGGCGTGCACGTGCTCGGCCATCCGCTGGTGCGGCTGGCGCGCGACAAGGCCGGCAAGGTCACCGCCGTGGGCGAGGGCAAGCATGAGTCGCTGATGCTGCTGGAGATCGACCGCCTGCCGCCGGAGGAAATGGCGCAGGTCGAGAAGCGCATCCGCAGCGTGCTGGAGGAAGTGCGCGCCATCGTGCGCGACTGGTCCAGCATGCGCGAGAAGATGTTGGCCCTGGCCGACGACATGGCGACCCGCCGCATGCCGGTGGACGACGATGGCCGCCGCGAGGCGCAGGAG
>NZ_JBGFFG010000265.1:0-4806 GCF_056175765.1 Pseudoxanthomonas sp. LjRoot204_2
GTGCGAAGTACGCCGCCAGATTGGTCGCCAGGGTGGTCTTGCCCGCGCCGCCCTTGGAGCTGGCGACCAGAATCGTCTTCATGCGCGCACCTCGTTGCTGGAGAACCCGGAGGGTACACCGGGGGCGGTGAAGCAGAAAGGCGGGGAGGCAGGCGTGAGGGGAGAGGAGCGAGCGAAGGCAAGACCCGGCTTCCCCTCACTCCTCACTCCTCGCCCCTCATGCCTTGCTGTTATCGTTCCGTCCCCACGGACCGGATGCGCCATGAACGAGCTGCAGGACCTGACTGCGCTGATCCGCGCCAACACCCCGCTGATCGTCATCGAGACCCAGGACGAAGGCCGCGTGGTCGAGCTTTTCCGGCAGGCCTTGGGGCAGGTGTGGCGGGCGCTGTTCCGCTGGAGCATCACCGAGGGCCTGCGCCGGCTGGACATGGACCGCGAGGACGACGCCGTCGGCCCGCCCGACGCCAGCGCCGCCCTGCAGGCCATCAAGCAGGCCGAGCAGCGCGGCATCTACCTGCTGCTGGATTTCCACCCCTACCTCGGCTACGCCAGCAGCCAGCGCCAGCTCCGCGACATCGTGCAGCGCCGCCACAGCCTGCCGCACGTGGTGGTGCTGGTGGGTGCCAAGATCGAACTGCCTTCCGAACTGGACGCGCTGGCGGTGCGCTTCAACCCGCGCCTGCCCGACGGCCACGCCCTGCTGAAGATGGTCCGCGAGGAAGCCGAGCATTACGCCCGCGAACATGGCGGCCGCCGCGTCGAGGCCGATGGCGAGGCGGTCAAGCAGATCGTGCGCAACCTGCAGGGCCTGAGCCTGGTCGACGCGCGACGGATCGCCCGCCAGCTGATCTTCGCCGACGGCGCCCTGACCGCCAGCGACCTGCCCGCGCTGAACAAGCTGAAGTTCGAACTGCTCAACCGCAGCGGCCACCTCCACTACGAATACGACACGGCGAAGTTCGCCGATGTCGCCGGCGCATCGCGGCTCAAGCGCTGGATCGAGCAACGCCGCGCGGTGTTCGTGTCCGGCAATCCACCGCCGGGCCTGGACCTGCCGAAGGGCGTGCTGCTGCTCGGCGTTCAGGGCTGCGGCAAGTCGATGCTGGCCAAGGCCACGGCTGCCGGTTTCGGCGTGCCGCTGCTGCGGCTCGACTTCGGCACGCTGTACGACAAGTACCACGGCGAGACCGAAAAGAACCTGCGGGCCGCGCTGGCCTCGGCCGAACAGCTGGCGCCGTGCGTGCTCTGGATCGACGAGATCGAGAAAGGCCTGGCCAGCGGCGGCGACGAGGACGGCGGCGTCTCGCGCCGCGTACTCGGTTACCTGCTGACGTGGATGGCCGAACGCAAGGCTGGCGCCGGGAGTGGACAGGTGTTCCTCGTCGCGACGGCGAACCAGGTGCAGGACCTGCCACCGGAACTGCTGCGCAAGGGCCGCTTCGACGAGATCTTCTTCGTCGACCTGCCCTCGCCCGATGCGCGCGTCGAGGTATTGCGCGTGCATCTCACCCGCCGCGCGCTGGACCCGGAAGGCTTCAACCTGCCCGCGCTCGCCGCCGCGGCGAACGGCTTTTCAGGCGCCGAACTGGAACAGGCCATCGTCTCGGCGCTGTACGCCGCGCATGCCGAACAGAAGCCGCTCGACACCGACCTGGTGATGCACGAGATCCGCAGCACCCGCCCGCTATCCGTGCTGATGGCCGAACAGGTGCAGGCGCTGCGGGAGTGGGCGCGGGAGCGTACGGTTCCCGCGGACTGACCTTGGCTCCGGTGGCGGTAGCGACGCCAGTCACGAATGGCCGACAGCAGTCTGTCCAACGTCATGCCAGCAGGCAGCCGACAACGTAGATCACCAGGATCGGGAACGACAGCAGGATGAAGAGCTGGAAGCGGTAAAGCAGGTACAGCACCCTCCGCTCTTCGCCGGGCAGTTCGAACAACGCCCTCGACATGCGGAACTTCATCAGGTTCGTCACCAAGTACAGTGGCGTCCCGAACGAACGGAACTGATCGATCTCGGGGTGATGCGGATGCACCTCGGCAATGGCCGCCTTCAGCCGGCGGATCCAGACGTAGTTGTTGGCGAAGGCACTCAGCACTACGGCGAACAGGGCGTATTCGATCAGCTTCATGCCGGGACGCGCCCGCCGGGAATCTCGTGTCCGTGGAGCGACACTGTACGACTCATCTCGCACCACCGTCGCACATCTGCCGGCGCCGCGGCGGCACTTACGCCTCGCTGCCGAAGCAGTAGGACGTCCTCAACGCACCTTTCATGTGATGCGCATAGATGGTGTCCCGCTCGGCCACGCTCACGCGCAGTCCGCAATCGGAATCGCCGTACCCCGTCATGACCTGAATACGCTGGGGGCCTTTGCCCTTCACATACTCGGACACCTCGAAAGTAACGCGCACGTTGTCCAGGAACCTTCCGTAGGCAGGGATCTCTTCTTCCGACGGTGCGCCGAACAGCGCAGGCAGCGTCGCGCGGACCTGTCCCCACGCATTCCGCGCCGGCGGCAACGGACGTACCTCTTCGATCTTCACCGGACTGCCGACGAACACCAGCGTCGCCTTCTCCAGCGGCGAGCCTTCCAGGTCCTCCGGAGAACACAGGCAGGCGAGTGCGTTGCCCGCCACGCAGGCCGCTGGCAGTACCAGGTATCGCCATCGCGACATGCGCCTCATGATGTCCCCCTCGAACCTGTCTCACACGATTCGCGCATCCGCCGCTCATCCCCGCGTGTTCTTCTCATCCCACGCCATCGGCTGCCACAGCTCCACCTTGTTGCCTTCCGGATCCATGATCCACGCGAACTTGCCGTTCTCGTGCGACTCGGGGCCTTTGACGACCGGCACGTCGGCGGCGCGCAGCTGTGCAAGCAGCGCATCGAGGTCATCGACGCGGTAGTTGATCATGAAGGCACTGTCGCTCGGGCTGAACCACTGGCTGTCCTTGTCCGCGACGGTCCACACGGTCAGCCCCTGATCCTCGGCCTTGTCGTCCGGCCAGCGCAGCACGGCGCCGCCCCACGTCTCCAGCGGCAGCCCCAGATGCGTGTGGTACCACGCCGCCAGCGCCTTGCTGTCGTGGCGACTCTTGAAGAACACGCCGCCTATGCCCGTCACTTTCGCCATCGTTCCATCCTCCCGGGATTGATTGTTTGTGTTGACCACGGTTTCGCACGCCACGTCGACGCGGTCGTCAGAACGTGGTGGTCTGCCTCAGGTACACGTCCATCGTGTAGGCGAACGCATAATCGCGCATCTTCGCGCGCTGTTCCTGCCGATACCGCGCGGGATCGAGGAAGATGCCCGCGTTCGTACTGGTTTCGGATACGACGGCAGTGGCCTTCTCGAACGCCATGAACGGCCCGATGCACGCGGCGTAGGCTGCGGTTGCCACTTCCGTCGGCGTGCCCTTCACGGGCGTCAGTGCCCTGGCGAAGCGGCGTGCGTAGTCGGCATGGCAATCAAGCACCGCCTTGGCGTGCGGGTCGTCGCCGAACATCGGGTCGGGCGGCGTCTCGGCGTGGGCCAAGGGAACGAGGGCCATCAGTGAGACGATTGCCGTCAGTGCATTCAATCGCATGTGGATCTCCTTGGGGTATCGGGTAGGACGGCGGAAGGGAACGTGCGGCCGGGACAGGGAGCTCACCCCGCATACGGGGGTCAGCCCTGCATTTCTTTCCGCCATGGAATCGGCTGCATGCAGTTCGTGTTGACCGACACGGTGCCTTGCGGATCGATGTCCTCGATCCATGCCCTGAAATGGGCGGCGTCCGTCCTGCGGTACCGGACGATATACGCCTTGCCTGGCTGGAAATCGTGCGTGAGCGAAGCGCCGCCGACACGGTGCGACATCACCCTGTCCGTCGTGAAGTAGCTCACCGACACCGTCCTGCGACCCGGAGCGAGCACGACCTTGGCGATCTGGAATGCCGGGAAAGTGATGGTATCGAGTTGCTGGAAATGTACCACGCCCACGCCCTCTCCCAGGCAGTGCTCCTTCACCAGCACGGACGCAGTGGACCCGCCGCTTCCCGGCTCGGTGTAGGTGCCCGTCGTGGGCACGGAGAGGCTCGAGCAGGCAGACACGAGGAGCATCAGCGGAAGGACAGCGCATCGTTTTTGCATCGGTTCCTCGGCGTCCATGACGGGGTTCTTCAGCATGAGCATGGCGAGGCGCGCAGGGCCGCGCAAGTCTCGTCCATCCTACCGGTGGCCTCGCGCCTGTTTCGATACCAGACACACGCTGCCAACCGGGACCACGCAATCGTGCGCTTGCACCCCCGCGCACGCATCTGGGATGCTCGCCCTTCCACCGGCAGGACACTCGACCGCCGCCCGCGTCCCGACTCCCGGACCGGGAACCTTGGAGGCAAGGAACGGTCGACAGAGACGAAGGAACGAGGGGACACGATGATCGAGTTGCAGGGCGTGCAGCGCCATTACGCCATGAGCGGGCAGACGGTCCGGGCCTTGGCCGGCGTGGACCTGCGCATCGGGCAGGGAGAGTTCGTCGCCATCACCGGTGCGTCGGGGTCCGGCAAGTCCAGCCTGCTCAACATCCTCGGCTGCCTGGACCGGCCCAGCACCGGCACCTACCTGTTCGAAGGCCGCGACGTGGCCACCTTCGACGACGAGGCCAGCAGCGACCTGCGCAACCGGCGCATCGGTTTCGTGTTCCAGAGCTTCCACCTGCTGCCGCGCCTGACCGTGCTGGAGAACGTCATGCTGCCGCTGCGTTTCCACCGGCAGCCGCCGCCCGGCACGCAGGAGCGCGCCCTGTCGCTGCTGGAC
>NZ_JBGFFG010000266.1:0-4766 GCF_056175765.1 Pseudoxanthomonas sp. LjRoot204_2
GTGCCAGATGATGCCGTCCTCGAACGCGTATTCGAGATTGGCGATCTGCGACAACGGCACGCTGCCGCCGCTGCTCGTCGGTACCGCCAGGCTGCCCAGCAGGTCGAGCCGCGTACGCTCTTCCTCGGGACCCCGCAACAGGATCTCGACCAGCTCGTTGCCTTCGCGATAGGTACTGACGCTCAGGCCCGACAGCGAGCCGGACAGGAAGTGCGACACCTGCGCCGTACTGACGCCCAGCGCGCGCGCGCGATCCTGGTCGATCTGCAGCCGCACGATCTTGCTCGGCTCGCTCCAGTCCAGGTTGACGTTGGAGACGTGCGGATTGGCGCGCACCTTCTCCGCCATCTGCCGCGCGATCGCCTGCACGCGATCGACATGCTCGCCGGACACGCGGAACTGGATCGGATACCCGACCGGGGGGCCGTTCTCGAGGCGGGTCACGCGGAACTGCAGTTCGGGGAATTGCGGCGCGACGTCGTCGACCAGCCAGCGACGGGTCGACTCGCGCGCCCGGGTGTCCTGCGTCAGCACCACGAACTGCGAGAAATGCGCCTGCGGCAGCTGCTGGTCCAGCGGCAGGTAGAAGCGGGGCGAACCGGTGCCGATGTAGGCCACGTAGTTGATCACGCCTTCCCGCGTGGCGAGCAGCTTCTCGAGCTTGCGCGCCTGGGCATCGGTGGACTTCAGCGAGCTGCCTTCGGCCAGCTCCAGGTCCACCATCAGTTCGGGACGCACCGAGTCGGGGAAGAACTGCTGCGGCACGAAACGGAACAGCGCGATGGACGCGACGAATGCGGCCGCGGTCACGCCGATCACCAGCCACCGATGGCGCAGGCAGAACGCCAGCCAGCCGCGGAAGCGCTGGTAGAACGGCGTGTGGTACGGATTGTGGTCGTGCGCATCGTGCGCCTTGGGTGCGAGCATGCCGGCGTACTGCGGCCAGCGATCCGCCAGCCGCGCGCGGAACGCATGCCAGCGTGCCGCAGGCGAGCCTGCTTTCGGCGGCTGCGGGTTGCCCAGGTCGGGCAGCATCTTGTCGCCCAGGTAAGGAATGAAGAGCACCGCCGCGATCCACGAAACGACCAGTGCGATCGTCACCACCTGGAACAGCGAACGCGTGTACTCGCCGGTGCTGGATGCAGCCGTCGCGATGGGCAGGAAGCCGGCCGCCGTGACCAGCGTGCCGGTGAGCATGGGGAAGGCGGTCGATTCGTAGGCGAAGCTGGCCGCCTTCAGCCGGTCGAAGCCCTGTTCCATCTTGATGGCCATCATCTCGACCGCGATGATCGCGTCGTCGACCAGCAGGCCCAACGCGAGCACGAGCGCACCGAGCGAGATCTTGTGAAGGCCGATGCCGAAGTAGTGCATCACCGCGAACGTCATCGCCAGCACCAGCGGGATCGACACCGCCACCACCAGCCCCGTGCGCATGCCCAGCGAGAAGAAGCTGACCAGCAGCACGATGATCACCGCTTCCGCCAGCACGCGGACGAACTCGCCCACGGAGGCTTCCACGGCCGCCGGCTGGTCGGACACCTTGCGCAGTTCCATGCCCAGCGGCAGGGTCTTCTGCAGGCGATGGAACTCGGCCTCGAGCGTTTCGCCCAGCGTCAGGATGTCGCCGCCGTCCTTCATCGCCACCGCGATGCCGATGCCCGGCTGCCCCATGAAACGCATGCGTGGCGCGGCCGGGTCGGCGAAGCCGCGCTTGATCTCGGCGATGTCGCCCAGCTTGACGGTACGGCCGCCGGCGCGGATCGGGAATTCGCGGATCTCGTCGACCGACGTGAACTCGCCGCTGATGCGCAGTTGCACCCGATCGGTCGGCGTCTCGAAGAACCCCGCCGGCGTCACCGCGTTCTGTTCTTCCAGCGCCTGCTGCACCGCGTTGAGCGGTATGCCCAGCGTGGCCAGCTTGGTGTTCGACAGCTCGATCCAGATCTTCTCATCCTGCAGGCCCACCAGTTCTACCTTGCCGACATCGTCCACCCGCTGCAGCTCCAGCTGGATGCGGTCGGCGTAATCCTTCATCACCGCGTAGTCGAAGCCTTCGCCGGTCAACGCATAGATGTTGCCGAAGGTGTCGCCGAACTCGTCGTTGAAGAAGGGGCCGATGACGCCGCTGGGCAGCGTGGCGCGGATGTCGCCGACCTTCTTGCGGACCTGGTACCAGAGTTGCGGCATGTCGCGCGACTTCAGGCTGTCGCGCGCAGCGAAGATCACCTGCGATTCGCCCGGCCGCGAATACGAACGGATGTATTCGTAGTTGCCGGTGGTCATCAGCGCCTTCTCGATGCGCTCGGTGACCTGCTGCGAAACTTCTTCGGCCGTCGCGCCCGGCCATACGGTGCGCACCACCATCGCCTTGAACGTGAACGGCGGATCCTCGGATTGCCCCAGGTGCTTGTACGACCACGCACCGATGATGCCGAGCAGGATCATGGTGAACAGCACAAGGCTGCGGTTGGTCAGCGCCCACTCGGAGAGATTGAAGCGGCGCATGCCGTTACTCCGAACGCGTGGCGATCGCCGCCGTGCCACCGGCGCCGACGGGCTTCAGCGGCCGGTTGCTGCGGTCCACCGGAGTGACGACCTGGCCCTCGCGCAGCAGGTGGCCACCCGCGGCGACGACCCAGTCGCTCGCCTTCACGCCCCCCAGCACGGGCACGGAAACGTCTCCGTAGGGTCCGAGCTGCACCGGGCGCGCCTGCACCTTGCCGCTGGCAGGATCGACCACCCACACCGTGGTCGCGCCGTCGTCGCCGCGCTGGATGGCCGACAGCGGCAGTTTCAGCGCCGCCTTCGTGCCGTTCTCCTGCACATAGACTCGGGCGCTCTGGCCCAGTTCGACCTGCTGCTGCGCATCGCCGACCAGGCTGACGCGCGCCGCGTACGTCCGTGTCTGCGCGTCGGCGGCCGGCGCGATTTCGCGGATGGTACCGGGCAGGCGCTGGCCGGGCGCATTCCAGAGTTCGATCATCACCGGCTGCCCCACGCTGAAGGCACGGATGCGGTTCTCGGGCAGTCCGATGGCGACTTCGCGCCCCCCATCGGCTGCGAGCGTGAAGACCGTCTGACCCGCGGCCACGACCTGGCCCGCTTCCGCCTGGCGGCTGGCGATCACGCCATCGCGCGGCGCGCGCAGTTGCGAATAGCCTTCCTGGTTGCGCATCACGTCCATTTGCGCGCGCGCCGCACGCGCCTGGCCCTCGGCGGCTTTCCAGGCGGCCACCTGCGCATCGTAGGCGGACTGGCTGATCAGCTTGTCGCCGACCAGCTTGGCGTAGCGGTCGCGGTCGCCACGGGCGCGGACCAGGTCGGCTTCGGCAGCGGCCAGTTGCGCCTGTGCCGCCTGCGCCTGCAAGGCGAAATCGCCCGCATCCAGTACCGCCAGCACTTCGCCCTTCTGCACGCGTGCACCGGCGTCCACGTTGCGGCGGACCAGGTTGCCGCCGACGCGGAACGACAGCGGACTCTCCTCGCGGGCGCGCACCTCGCCGGCATACGCCGACAATGCGGCATCGGCACCGCCGCCGGGCTGCACCACCAACGCCGGCCGCGGTGTTTCCGCGGGCTGTTCCGCGCTGCAGGCGGCCAAGCCCAGCAGGAGAATTCCGAACACTCCGTTCCAGCGCGTCTGGCGCATGACCGCTCCGTTGCGATTTCAATTAGTGGACTTGGCGGTATAGTATAAATATCGAACCGGGTAGTCTAGTATTACGTCATGGTCAGTCCACGCCCCGCATCCCGCCGCGCCAAGCCCCCCGTCAAGCCCGCCGCGAGCGGCCCCGGCCGGCCGAAGGACCTCGGCAAGCGCGCCGCCATCCTGGAGGCGGCCAAGCAGTTGTTCGCGCGCGAGGGATTCAACGGCGTGAGCATGGACCAGATCGCCGCCGAAGCGGGCGTCTCCAAGCTCACCGTGTACAGCCACTTCGGCGACAAGGACGCGTTGTTCGCTGCCGCGGTCCAGGCCAAGTGCGAGGAGATGCTGCCGGATGCCCTGTTCGAGATCGAACTGACCGGCAGCCTGCGCGACCAGCTGAAGGCCATCGCGCAAGCCTTCTTCGCGCTGATCACCAGCGAGGAGGCCATCAGCACGCATCGCATGATGATGGTCCCCGGCAACATCGACGACAAACTCAAGAAGACGTTCTGGGAAGCCGGCCCGCAGCGCACGCACGAGGCGTTCGCCACGCTGCTGCAGGCGCTGGTGGCCAAGGGCGAACTGGACATCCCGGATGTGGGCACGGCCTCGGTGCAGTTCTTCACCCTGATCAAGGGCGAGGTGCATGCGCGCATGACCTGCGGCCTTTGCAGCCAACCGGGACCGCTCGATACCCGTCGCCACATCGACGCCACCGTGGACATGTTCCTGAGGGCCTATGGCCGCCGCTGAAGCTGAAGCGCCACCCCGCGCGACGGAGGTTGCGGTGACTTCCGGCACTGCGCCCCCGGCCGGACCTGCCGCGATCCTTGCCCAGCGCGGACGATGCCAGCCCGGTAAAATGCCCGGCCCAGCCCTCCGCGTCGGATGACCACCCCCATGACGATCGATTACACCCAGGCCCGCGAAAACATGGTCGAGCAGCAGGTACGTCCCTGGGACGTGCTGGATGCGCGCGTGCTGGAGACGCTGGCCGCGCTGCCGCGCGAGAGCTTCGTGGCCGACGCGCACCGCGCGCTGGCCTACGCGGACCTGGAACTGCCGCTCGGGCATGGCCAGGCGATGGCCAAGCCCGTCATCGAGGGACGCACCCTGCAGG
>NZ_JBGFFG010000267.1:0-4762 GCF_056175765.1 Pseudoxanthomonas sp. LjRoot204_2
GCGATGAAGTACAGGGCCGATAGCGTCCCGCTGGTGGTGATCGCGGGCAAGGAGTACGGCACGGGCTCCTCGCGCGACTGGGCGGCAAAGGGCACCAACCTGCTGGGCGTGAAGGCGGTGATCGCGGAGAGCTTCGAACGCATCCACCGCTCCAACCTGGTCGGTATGGGCGTGCTGCCGCTGCAGTTCGTCGATGGCCAGAACGCCCAGTCGCTGGGCCTTGACGGCTCGGAAACATTCGACGTCACGGGCCTGCAGGACGGCGTTGCGAAAACCGCCACGGTCACCGCGCGCAAGTCCGACGGCAAGAAAGTCGAGTTCCAGGCCAAGGTCCTGCTGCTCACGCCGAAGGAAGTGGAGTACTTCCGCCATGGTGGGCTGCTGCACTACGTGCTGCGCCAGCTGGCGGCGCGCAAGGCCGGCTGAGTGCTGGTAGCGGGAAAAGAAAAAGGCCGCCCTGAGGCGGTCTTTTTCGTGCAGGCAGTCGTGTTTCAGCGAGCCGCAGCCGGTGCTGTGCCGGCCGCCTGCCCCTTGTTCTTCACGTACCGCTCCAGCCACTGGTCCTGTTCCCACAGCAGGTGCAGGACCGATTCCTTCGCCGCATAGCCGTGGCTCTCCTTCGGCAGCAGCACGAGGCGTGCCGGTGCACCGAAGCCCTTGAGCGCATTGAAGTAACGCTCGCTCTGCATGGTGAACGTGCCGGAGTTGTTGTCGGCCTCGCCGTGCACCAGCAGCAGCGGCGTCTTCATCTTCTCCACGTGCATGAAGGGCGACATGTCGTTGTAGACACCGGGCGCCTCCCAGTAGTTGCGCTCTTCCTGCTGGAAGCCGAACGGCGTCAGCGTGCGGTTGTAGGCGCCGCTGCGCGCGATGCCGGCGGCGAACAGGTCCGAGTGCGTCAGCAGGTTGGCGGTCATGAACGCGCCGTACGAATGGCCACCCACGGCCACACGCGAACGATCGATGTACCCGAGTCCGTCGACGGCGTCGATCGCGGCTTTGGCGTTGGCCACCAGCTGCTTGATGAACGTGTCGTTCGGCTCGTCCTTGCCCTCGCCCACGATCGGGAACGCCGCGTCGTCCAGCACCGCATAACCGCGCGCGACCCAGTACACGGGCGAGCCATAGCTCGGGAAGATGAACTCGTTCGGGTTCGTGGTGTTCTGGCCCGCACTGTCTCGGTCCTTGTACTCGGTGGGATACGCCCACATCACCAGCGGCAGCTTCTCGCGCTTGGCCGTTCGGTCGTAGCCGGCCGGCAGGTACAGCGTGCCCGTGAGCGGCAGCCCGTCGGCGCGCTTGTACGTCAGGACTTCCTTGTACACGCCCTGCAGGGCCTTGAAGGGATTCTCGAACTGCGTCACCGGCACCGGTGCGATCCGCTGCTTCAGGTGGCGCACGTAGTAGTTCGGGAACTCGGTCGGCGATTCGATGCGTACCAGCGCCGTGCCCTGCGCGGGATCCAGCAGCGCCTGGATGCTTTCCTTCTGGCCTTCGAGACGCGACGTGTACAGGCGTTCCTTCTTGCCAGTGGCCAGTTCCATCCGATCGATGAAGGGGAACTGCCCCTCGGGCGTGAAGCCGTCGCCGATAAGGTACGCCTGGCCATTGTCCAGGTCGAGCACGGTTTCACCCGCGCTGTTCTTCCGCGTCTCGAACTGCCCCGGATCGCTGTACTGGTCCTGGTAACTGCGGCTCACAAGTTCGCGCAGCGGCGCGCCCGGCTTCGACGGATCCAGCACGTAGGTCCGCGTATGGCGCGTGTTCCACCAGTAATCGGTGACGATCGCATGCGTGTCGTCGCCCCACAGGATGCCCTGGACGCGGTCGACGGTCTTGAAGAGCGACTGCGGCGGCGAAGTGAACGGTGCCTGCCAGGCGAAGGCTTCATCGCGGAAGGGCACGTCGTTCGCCGGATCGCCCTTGTCCAGCGCTTCGGCCCAGACCAGCGTGGCGGGCTGGTCCGCACGCCATTCGACATCGCGACGACCCGCGCGCACGGCCATGAAACCCTTCGGCAGGTTTTCAGCGAGTGGGGCTTMGACGACGGTCGTCACCGGCTTGCCGGTGGTTTCCACCACGTCGGCGCGGTACGGGAAGCGACCATAGGGCACAAGGTAGGAAAACGGCTTCTGCAGGGTGCGCAGCAGGACGTACCGGCCATCCGGCGAGAACGATTCGCCGGTATGCATTGCCGCGGCACGCCAGAGCGTCGCGCGCCCCTTCAGCGGGACGCGGTGCAGTTCGGACGTGGCGAGCACGGCGAAATTGTTTTCGTCCGACGGATTCTTCAGCAGGTCCTGGTAGGTGCGGTTCTGTGCCTTGCTGCCATCGCTCACCGACACCGTCGGCCCGGTCGGAACGGAACGCGCCGTATCGAGCAGCGCGGGGCGTTGCGCCGGCAACATGCGTACCAGCAAGGCCTGGTTGTCGCGGAACCAGGTCAGCGGATTGCCCACGTTGCCGTTGACCCGCGCCTCGGTCAGGCGGGTGGCCTGCGCAGTGGCCAGTTCCATCACCCACGCTTCCACGCCGGTTCGCGTGGTGTGCGTGAACGCCAGCCGGCGTTCGTCGGGCGACCAAGTGAAATTCGCCAGGCGCGGCGCCGCAGGCAAACCCGTCACCTGCTGCGCGCCACCGCGCTGCAGATCCTGCACCTTCAGGTTGGTGAAGTAGGTGGTGGTGCTGGCGATGTTGGTGCGTGGATTGACGCGCAGGCCACCGAGACGGAGCTCCTCGTCGGACAGTTCTGCCAGCGACTTGAACGTGTCGCGGTAGAACAGCACCAGGTGCTGCTTGCGGCTGTCCGTCGCGACGGTGGGCGGTCGCTGCACGTCGGCGAGCTGCAGTATCTCGGCCGGCGGCGTCTGGTACGGCAGCGCATCCTGCGCGAAGGCATTTCCAGCGGCCAGCCACAGGCACGCCAGGAGTTTCCAGCGAATCGACATGAGCGGTTTCCCCGTTTTGATACGCCGATCATCACGGCTCCCCCGGGTCGTGGCAAGACCGGGCACGGCGTGCGAGGAACGCTTGCCGGTCGGCTGCGCCTGGTGCGTTATGCCCCTTGAAGGCCTTCGTCGAAGGTCGTCCGAGACGCCGCCATGGGAGTTCCTGTCCTGCGTTCCACCAGCCTGCTCCTCGTCCTCGCCTTCTGTGCCCACGCCCGCGCTGCAGCGCCCGACACCGATCAGGCCAGGCGCATCGCCGAGCAGTTCCTTGCCACCCGGCAGGCCAGCGCGGGCCCGCAGGAAGCTTATGAAGCGGGCGATGTCGCCGTGGCCGACCTGGACGGTGACGGCGAGCCGGAAGTCGTCGTGCTGTGGACGATGCTGGGCCCCACCTACTGGCATCACGGCGTCACGGTGCTGGCACGCAAAGGGCCGCATTACGTGCCCGCGGGCGAGACCGACGAACCATTGGGCAGCGTGGAAGGCATGGTGGTGCGCAACGGCACCGTCGAACTGAAGACGAAGTGGCCCGGACCCAACGACGCGCGCTGCTGCCCGACCGTTCCCAGGACGCTGCGCTACCGGTGGAGTGCCGGAAAGCTGTCGCCGGCGAAATAGCGCGCGGTCAGCGGGGCGCGTTCCAGCGCGCGTGGTAGATCCGCCAGTCGCCTTGTTCCCGACGCCATGCGGTGGTGACATCGTAGGTCTGCGCCTGTTCCGGAAGGAGCCGGCCCGTACTGCCGGTTAGCAGCACCTGGAACGACACCGTCGCATTGTCTCCATCGACCCGCACGTCCAGGGGACCGGTCGTCGTCCCCACGCGTGCGTTCGCGAACGTGCGTGCACGCACCAGGTTGTGCAACGCAGCACGATCCATGCCGGCCGGCCCGGTGAAATCGTCGCTGACGCCATCCATGAAATCGCCGACGCGTTTCTCTTCGACGGCCGCCTGCATGCCTCCCACGCGGTGCCGCAGCTGGGCCTCGGGTGTTTCCGCGCTGCACGCCACCAGCGTCGCCAGCACGAGCGCCGCCGCCGCGATGAAAGCCTGCCCGATCTTCGCCATCGAAACCTTCGCCTTTTCCATCCGGAACGGTATGCTCCCGGCAGGCGCCCCTTTCGGCGCTCGCCCACATGCATGCCGCGAGGCAGCCCGTAGACCCTGGGGAGGGAGCAGAACGATGAGTCAGGAACGTCCGTGGTTCAAGAGTTATCCGCAAGGCGTGCCGCAGCAGGTGGACCTGGAGCAGTACCGCTCCATCGTGTCCGTCTTCGATGAGGCGATCAGCAAGTACCGCGACCGTCCCGCGTTCCGCAACTTCGGCAAGACCCTGACGTATGGCGAGATCGACAAGCTCAGCCGCCAGTTCGCGGCGTACCTGCTTGGCGAACTGAAGCTCAAGAAAGGCGACCGCGTCGCCATCATGATGCCGAACTGCCTGCAGTACCCCATCGCCATCTTCGGCGTGCTGCGCGCCGGCCTGACGGTGGTGAACGTCAACCCGATGTACACCCCGCGCGAGCTGAAGCACCAGCTGGTCGATTCCGGCGCCAGCGTGCTGCTGGTCGTGGACAACTTCGGCAAGACCGCGCAGGAAGCGCTGGCCGGCACGCAGGTCAAACAGGTGGTCACGACTGCGCTGGGCGACCTGATCGGCTTCCCCAAGGGCGCCATCGTCAACTTCGTGCTGAAGTACGTGAAGAAGATGGTGCCCGACTACGACATTCCCGGCACCGTTCGCTTCAAGGACACGCTGACGCTCGGCCAGCTACATACGTTGCCCGACATCGACATCGATTCCGGCGACATCGCC
>NZ_JBGFFG010000268.1:0-4719 GCF_056175765.1 Pseudoxanthomonas sp. LjRoot204_2
AATATATAGCGCTCGCCTTCCGCTGCCCAGGATGCGTCGCGGTCGAACGCCGCCTCACGGATGTCGCCGATATGGCGCAGCACGACCGGATGGGCCTGCATGGCTGCGTTGGCCTGCAGCACGAAGATGCCGTCCTGCCGCGCGAACGCATCGGGAGCCTCGCCACGGTCGGTATCGACACGCGCTGCGTCCAGTTCACCTGTCGCCGGCGGCTCACCCTCGAACGCGAATTCACGACCATCGGCCAGCGTGAGCACGCCCTTGCCGAGGCGCTCCGTGTCGGCGTCGACGGTGATGAACTCCGCGAGGATGCGTCCGTTCCCCTTGTCGCCGGCCAGGTCGAACACGAACTCGTTCGCGCCGTCCGCTTCCCCCGTGCCCGCCAGGTCGAAGTCGAACGCCGTCAGGGTGCCGATGTGCTCCTGCACCAGGGGCGAGCGCTGCACGGCCACGCGCGCCTGGCGCGTGAAGATATTGTCCTGCATGTCGCCGAACAGTGCGCCGGCACCTTCGTGATCGGCAAACTCATCCTCGCCGCGCGGTTCGCCGTCGAAGGGCACGCGCCGGCCATCGACCAGCGTCAGCACSCCCTTGCCGAGGCGTTCGGTAGCGGCACTGACGGTGATGAAGTCGGCTTCCAGCCGCCCACGTCCCTTGTCGCCCACGACATCGAACACGAAAGCGTTCATGCCAGGCGCCGCGCCCGAAGCGTCGCTGTCGATCTCGAAGGTGCTGATGCGGCCGATGTGCTGCTGGATCACGGGATAGCGCTGCGCGGCTTCGCGTGCCTGCTGGATGAAGAGACCGGCCCCCGCCTCGACGTCCTCGTCGTGGTCGTGGTGGTGGTGATCGTGGCTGCCGTCTTCCGCCGCCAGGGCATCGGCGCTGCCGGTGATCGCATGCTCCGTGCCGTCGGCCATGACCAGGACACCGGGTCCCAATGCTTCCTGGGTGGCGCTGACCGTGATGAAGCGCGCGGTAACACGCCCCTTGCCGCGGCTGCCTTCCACGTCGAACACCAGCACGTCCGGGCCGGGCTCGTCCATGCTGGCGGCGTCATCGAGCGAGATCTTGCGGATCGCACCGAGATGCGCAGCCACGACGGGATCCACCTGCATCGCCGCACGCGCCTGTGCGTCGTACTCTTCGCGATCGATGCCGAAGCGCACACCGCCTTCTCGCCCCTCGGATGGGAGGTTGCCCGTGTCCGCCGCCAGGGCCGGCATGACAGACGCACCCCACGCTCCGCACATCACCGCCAATGCCAAGACCCAATGCCGCTTGTTGCCCCACCCCATGCCCTGCTCCTTCTGGTTGTCACGCCGCCCACGGCGGGTCGCGGCGTAGTGGACCACATCCGCCATTCCACCCGCCACAAAAGCGGAGAGGCCCCGATGGGGCCTCTCCGGTAACGACTCGCGCGTGCGTGAATCAGGCAGCGAACAGCGCCTTCATCTTCTTCAGCGCATTGGCTTCGACCTGGCGGACGCGCTCGGCGGAAATGCCGTACTCGTCGGCCAACTCCTGCAGCGTGACCTTGCTTTCGCTATCCAGCCAGCGGCGCTTGATGATGTCGCGCGAGCGGTCATCGAGATTGGCCAAGCCCTCGCGCAGCAACTCGAGCTGGTTATCCTCGCTGTCTGCGCGCTCGTATGCCTGCGACGGATCTTCGTCGCGCGCGACCAGATAGCTGGCGGGTGACGGGGGCGCATGGTCCTCGTCCTCGTCCGACGGCGCATCGAACCCGATGTCCCGCCCCGACAGCCGCGATTCCATCTCCATCACCTCGCGCTCGGACACGTTGAGGTCCTTGGCGATGGCGCTGACCTCTTCGGCATTCATCCATCCCAGGCGCGTCTTGGACTTGCGCAGGTTGAAGAACAGCTTGCGCTGCGCCTTGGTGGTAGCGACCTTCACGATGCGCCAGTTCTTCAGGATGAACTCGTGCATCTCGGCACGGATCCAGTGCACCGCGAAACTGACGAGGCGCACGCCCATATCCGGGTCGAAGCGCTTCACCGCCTTCATCAGGCCAATGTTGCCTTCCTGGATCAGGTCGCCGAGCGGCAGGCCGTAGCCGTTGTAGCCACGCGCCACATGCACGACGAAGCGTAGGTGCGAATGCACCAGCTCGCGCGCGGCATCGAGGTCTTCCTCGTCACGGTAACGATTGGCGAGGGCACGCTCGTCTTCCACCGTCAGCACCGGGATCTGGTGCACGGCGCTGATGTAGGCGTCGAGCGAACCCAGCGCGCTGGGAATCGGCAGGTTGTGAGTGACCAGGGCGGTAGTGGGAGTGTTCTGGCTCATGGGCATGGATGTTAGCAGTCGGGGGGTTCGACTGCTAACCGTGCCGGAAGTTCCGAATTGTTCCAGTTGTGCAACAACCGGGCCCTCAACGCCAGGCCTGAAAGTGATTACTAATCAACAACTTGGATATGCCGCAAACATCAGTGCTGCCGGTAACCCGCGGAAGCAGGTTAGGGGGCAATCGTTCAGTTTCGGGGCGCCATCGGGACCACGGACGGCGAATGCTCCGCACCCAGACGCGTCAGCACGGCGGCCGCCAGCGCGTCCGCGCCGGGCAAGCAGTAAGGATCGAACCGCGGCGCCAGGTAGTCACGCAGGTGCTCGAACGACCTGCGCCCCATCTCGTGTCCGGCCCCCAGATGACTGATCAACTGTGTCCAGGTCGCCCTTCGCCACAACAGGCGATCCTGCGCGAGCAGCCACGCTGCGAGGCCAGTCAACAGAAGATGGAACAGCGTGGCGGTCATCGCCGCACCCAGCATCCGCACGGGATAGCAGGGTGATACCGCCTGGAGCAGGTCGAATGCGACTGCCCGATGCTCGATCTCCTCGGCGAAATGCCATTCCATCAGATCGCGAAGGCGCGGGTCGGCGTCTGCAAGGATCGACTGGCTCAGGAATTCGTAACCCAGATAGGCATTGATATGCTCGACGCAGCTCACCAGCGACACGCGCAACCACAAGGGCGCGAGGCGATCCATCACACGGAAGACGCATCGCTCCACGACACGCTCCACGCCTCGGTAGGCGTAACCTTGCGCGTCGAGATTTGCCCAGTAACGCTTGTGCGCGACCCCGTGCTGCGCCTCCTGGCGGATGAAGGCTTCGCAACGCGCACGAAGCGCGCCGTCCGGGATGCGCGGCAGACAGGCGTTGAGCGTTCGCATATAGAACGCCTCGTTGGCGGGCACCAGAATGGTGTACGCGTTGAGCAACGACGACACCACCTCATTGCCGGGCAGCCAATGCCTCGGGATGTCCATGCCCAGCGTGGCGATGAATCGACGGGCGGTGATCGTCTCTTCCATGACACCTGCCTCCCGAAGCCTCCGTCACATGCGTCTGCAAGACCGCACGCCGATCGTCGAGCGTTCTCAACGCWCCGCGGATCCGATCGCTTGCGCCTCCCTGAACACGCGCAGGAGGTTGCCGCTCCAGCACGAGCGGACATCCTGCTCGGTGTAACCGGCCGCCAGCAGTGCGTCCGTGATCCGGGGCAACGCGCTGACATCCTCCATGCCGGTCACGCCGCCGCCGCCGTCCCAATCCGCCCCGATGCCTACATGGTCTACGCCCGCCACCTTCAGGATGTGAAGGAGGTGTGCCATGTAGTCCTCGAATGTGGCGCGCTTGACCGGGTACCGGGCTTCGATAGCACGGCGCTCAGCCAGATATGCCGTTACGCGGTCCGTCGCCAGCCGATTTTCAGGGCCGTACTTTTCTCCAAGGGCATCCATGGCCGCTTCGCGCTCGGAAATCTTCGGGATATCGATCAGGTAGCCACCGAACGCGTTGACGTGGATGACGCCCCCTTTCGAAGCGAGCTGCCGAATGCGCGAATCGTCGATGTTGCGAGCGTGGTCGTACAACGCGTCAGCACTGGTATGGGACAGCACGATCGGCGCCTTCGATAGTGCGAGCAATTGATCGAAGACGGTGTCGCTGGCATGCGACGCATCCAGCACGACCCCGAGGCGATTGGCCTCTTCCACCAGGTGACGACCCGCCGGGCTCAGGCCATTCCATTCCGCCCCGGCCGGGTCGGTCGAAGAGTCACCGAAATCGTTGTTGCGCACGTGCGTGATGCCCAGCATGCGCAGGCCAAGCCGATGGTAGGCCGTCAGCAAGCTGGGATCGCTGGCCAGGGGAGCGGCATTTTCCATGCTGATGAACGACACGCGCTTGCCGGCGCGTCCGATCCGCTCTGCGTCATCGGCGGTAAGCGCAAGCTCCATCTCCCCCGCGTTGGCCGCAAGCATTTCATGGATGCTCACCAGGCGATCCAGTCCGTGGTCACGCGCYGCGCGCTTGCCGTCCACGTCGCGCGCGCCCTGCGCGGTGTAGATGACCCAGAATCCGCCATCCAGCCCACCCGCCTTCATGCGCGGCAGGTCCACTTGTGAAAGATCGCCTTCGTGTTCGTGGTTGTCGGCGATGTTCCAACCGGGGCGACGGAAGTTCGCAGGGGTGTCCAAATGGGTATCCAGGACGAGTGCCTCATCGTGCACGCGTCTTGCCGACGGCGCCACCTCATCGGCGGCGACGCCGTCCAGGCAGATCATCGCCAGCGCGCTGGCCAACGCCCATCGACATACCCTCATGCACCCGCCCCTTCGTGAGATGAGACCCGATTGTTGGCGAAACACAGGCAAGAAAAAACCCCCAGCTTTTCAGCTGGGGGTTTTGGGG
>NZ_JBGFFG010000269.1:0-4693 GCF_056175765.1 Pseudoxanthomonas sp. LjRoot204_2
GCCCTGACCGCCGAACAGCTGGAAGCCGAACTGGTCGCGCACCGCCGCGATCTGGACGAAGCCAACCATGCGCTGGCCCTCGGCATCGCCGGGCATGCGCTCGCCGACGCCGCCACCAGCGCGATCCGCGTCAGCAACCGCCTGTTTCCGCGCCTGATGGGCAGCCAGTGCCAAGCCTCCGGGATCGCAGACGACAGCGCGCTCGAGGCCTGCGACGTGACCGCGCACGTGCGGATCGAAGCCGGCGCGGAATCCCTGCTGGTGGGCGTCGGCTGCTCCCGCGCCACGATGCAGGCGATGGCGTGCTCGCTGCTGTCGATCCCACCCGCGCAGTGCGACGACGAACTGGCCGTGGATGCGCTGGGCGAACTGGTCAACGTGCTGATGGGCTACGTGGTGCGCGACACGCTGTCCGACGACGCCAGCTACCGCGCCCATCCACCGAGCACCGCGCTCACCGCGGCCGACCTGGCCTCCCGCCACAGCACGCTGGCGCTGTCGATGGCCTCGCAGCGCGGCGACTTCGTCCTGATCGTCGGCTGACGCACGGCGCTACGCCCGCGTCAGCCGCCACGCGCGGTGGATGCGGGCGTTGCGTTCGAAATCCGGCGGAATCGTGCTGGCGCTGATGTCCTCGCAGCGCGCGAATTCCGCCACCGCGTTCTCGTCCAGCTTGAACCGGCGGAAGTTGTTGCTGAAGTACAGCACCCCGCCCGGCGCCAGCCGTGCAACCGCGGCGCGCAACAGCCGTACGTGCTCCTTCTGCACGTCGAAGTCGTCGGCGCGCGCGGAGTTGGAGAACGTCGGCGGATCGCAGAAGACCAGGTCGTACTCGGCCTGCTCGGCCTCCAGCCAGCGCACGGCGTCGGCCTGCACGAGGCGATGCTTCGCGCCGCCCAGGCCGTTCTCGGCGAGGTTGTCCGCACACCACTGCAGATAGGTCGCCGACAGGTCCACGCTGGTCGTGCCCGACGCACCCGCGACGGCGGCCTGCACGCTGGCCACGCCGGTGTAGCAGAACAGATTGAGGAACCGCTTTCCGCGCGCTTCCTGCGCCATCCGTCGCCGCAGCGGCCGATGATCGAGGAACAGGCCGGTATCGAGGTAGTCGAACAGGTTGACCCGCAGCAACGCGCCCGACTCGCGCACGACGATGAACTCGTCGCGCTGCTGCATGCGTCCGTATTTCGACCCGCCCTTGCCGCGCTCGCGCGCCTTCACCGCGATCTGTTCCTGCGGCACGCCGAAGACCTCGCGGGTGGCGGCCAGCAGTTCGCTGAAACGGCGACGCACGTCGTGCTCGGGAATGGTGGCCGGCGCGGCGTATTCCTGCACGTGCAGGAACGTGCGGGCCTGTCCGCCCTCTTCCACGTAGACGTCGATGGCCGCCGCGTATTCGGGCAGGTCCGCATCGTAGGCGCGGTAGCAGGTGATGCCCTCGCGCGTGCGCCAGGCCTTGAACTTCTTGAGGTTCTTGCGCAGGCGGTTGGCGACCATCTGCGCACCGTCCGACAGCGGCCTGGCCTCGCGCGGTTCGCGGGCGGGCGTGGCGACCGGATCGCAGACGATCAACGCGCACTCGATGGCGCCGTTGAACAGCTGGTACTTCTTGGCCGCGCGCAAACCGGTGGCATAACCAAGATCGGCATTGCCGCACAGCAGGCTGGCGCGCCATTGCGGCACGGCGCGCTGCAGCGCATCGCCGAGCGCGCGGTACAGGTCGGCATCGGCGGCGAGTCGTTCGTCGTAGGGCGGATTGCAGACGACAAGCCCGCGCAGTTCATCGCGCGCGGGCAGCTGGGCGACATCGCGCGTCTCGAACTGCAACTGACCCGCGAGTCCGGCGAGCACCGCGTTGTCACGCGCGGCGCGGATCGCGCCCAGGTCCACGTCGCTGCCGAAGAACACCGGCTTCAGCGCCTTGCGGCCTTCCGTTTCGCGCTGCACGGCGTCGGCGAACAGGGCGCGCCATGCATCGACATCGAAGCCGAGCCAGCGCGTGGGCAGCGCCGGGCCGTGGCGCTGCAGGCCGGGCGCGACATCGGCCGCCATCAGCGCGCCTTCGATCAGCAGCGTGCCGCTGCCGCACATCGGGTCGAGCAACGCGCCGCCGTCGTGGTACAGCGCCGGCCAGCCACCGCGCATCAGCACGGCCGCTGCGAGGCTCTCCTTCAACGGCGCCTCGTTCTGCGCCTGGCGCCAGCCGCGGCGATGCATCGGGCCGCCGCCCAGGTCGATCGATATCGTCGCGCGGTTCCTGCGCAGCGACAGGTTGATGCGCAGGTCCGGCTGTTCGACATCCACCGACGGTCGCTCCATGCCCTGCTGGCGCAGGCGGTCGACCACGGCATCCTTCACGCGCTGCGCGGCATAGCGCGCATGGGTGATCGCCTCGCCCGACACGTGCGCATCCACCGCCAGCGTCAGTTCGGGGCGCGTGTGCGTTTCCCACGCGATCGCCATCACGCCGTCGTACAGTGCCTGTTCGTTCAGGCATTCGAATTCATCGATCGGCCACAGCACGCGACTGGCCAGCCGCGACCACAGCACGGCACGCTGCGCGTCCACGGGCTCGCCGTCGGCATTCACGCCGGCGATGGTGGCGGTGGCCTTGGGCACGCCGAGCGCGAGCAGCTCGTCGGCGAGCAGATATTCCAGGCCCTTGGCGCAGGAGACGAAGAACTTCAAAGGAAACCTCGATACGTCAGAGAGCGGCGAGCAATTGCCCGAATGCATCCGCCGAAGCGGCGACATGGTCGGACAGGCGATGCCCGTCGTTGACCAGCAGCAGGCGCGCGCGGCGCGCATGCGCCCAGTCGGTCACGGCCTGCGCGGGGATCAGTTCGTCGTCCCAGCCATGGATCACCGACACAGGGACCGGCGCGGCATCCAGCAGCGGCAGCGGCCCCATGCTGATCGGCGGCGCCATCAGGAAAAGGCCACGCACCGGCACCTCCAGCGAGATGCGGCCGGCGATGTAGGCGCCCAGGCTGGAACCGGCCAGCACCACCGGCCCACGCGAGGCGGCGGCGTGCGCGAGGGAGCGCAGGCGTTCCAGCCGCGCGACCACGTCGCCGAGCGAACTGACATCGCGGCGCGCGTCGAGGTCGGTGTAGTCCGGGCGTTCGTGGGTCCAGCCCAGGCGTTCGGCCACGTCGGCGAGCGCGGTGACCTTGGTGGCGTCCGGACCGCTTTCGAACCCGTGCGACAGGATGCAGTGGCCGCGCATCAGAGCGCTTCCACCGGATCGCAGATGCGGAACGAACCACCTTCGACGATCCGCGCGCACAGGCCGCCATGGCCACGCATCGCGTTGTAGCCGCCCGGGCCCAGCGCGTCTTCCATCCGCGAGCACGGGTCGCATTCTTCCGTGCCCTCGAACACTGCGGTGCCGATGCGGAAACGGCGCTCCTTCAGTGCGATCAGCGGGATGCCGGACACGACCACGTTACGGCGCAACAGCGAAGGCGCTAGGTCGGACCGCTGCGCGAGCGCGGCGATGACGGGCAGGTGCTCGGCCTGGATCAGGGTGATGCCGCGCTTGCCGCTGCCTCCCTTGTAGCGGTCGCCGACCAGGCCAGCGCCGGTGACGGCTTCGACGGCGTCGGTGGCGACCATGACCTCGTCGCGGGCCGGTCGCAGGCCGATCCAGTCCACCTTGCCGGCACGCGGCAGGGTGGCCATGAGCTTGGCCAACGGGGATTCGGGATTGAGCGGCATGGGAAACCCGCGACGGGAAAGGCCGCCAGTTTACCGGAGCGGCCCGTGTCCAGCCCGATCCCCGCCCTGCCTGCTAGCATCCAAGCATGCGCACGGACCTGCCCTTCACCCCCGTCATCGACCTGTTGCCCTACGAAGCCAAGCTGGACATCCGGCCGCTGGAACAGATCGACCTGGTCGTCATCCACTGCACCGAGCTGCCGGACATGGCGATGGCACGCGAGTACGGCGAGCGCATCCTGCATGCCTCCGGCACCGGCAACAGCGGCCACTACTACATCGATCGCGACGGCACCGTGCACGTCTACGTGCGCCCGCAACACGTCGCCCACCACGTGCGTGGCTACAACCCGCGTTCGATCGGGATCGAGCTGGTGAACACCGGCCGCTACCCCGATTGGCTCGCCGTGGGCCGCCAGTCGRTGGAAGAGCCTTACGCCGAGGCGCAGATCGAGGCCCTGTCGGCGCTGCTGGCACACCTGCGGCACGCGCTGCCCGCGCTGCGCTACATCGCCGGCCACGAGGACCTCGACACCACGCGCGAGCCCGCCAGCGACGATCCGCGCATTCTGGTGCCGCGGAAGATGGACCCGGGCCCCCTGTTCCCGTGGGACGCGGTGCTGCGCACGACCCCGCTGGAGCGGCTGCTGCCCTGACGGGCCGCGCACGGACGGCCGGTATAATCGCCGTTCGCCAAGACTCCAGGCCCTGCCGTGCCCGCACCTGAACCCGTCGTCTCCGAGCTGATCGAACTGCTGTCGCTGGAGCGGCTGGAAGACAACCTGTTCCGCGGCCAGAGCCGCGATATCGGCACCAAGTACGTGTTCGGCGGCCAGGTGCTCGGCCAGGCGCTGTCGGCTGCACAGGCCACGGTGGGTGGTGGCGAGGAAGAGCGCCGCGCGCATTCGCTGCACGCCTACTTCCTTCGTGCAGGCAACATCGAAGCGCCGATCGTCTACGAAGTGGACCGCAC
>NZ_JBGFFG010000270.1:0-4685 GCF_056175765.1 Pseudoxanthomonas sp. LjRoot204_2
TGACAAACAGGTTTTGCTGGTGCAGCACCTTGTTGTGCTTGAGGTTGTGCAGCAGCGCGTGCGGCACCACGCCCTTGTCGGCGGTCAGGAAGATGGCCGTGCCGGGGACGCGCACCGGCGGCGCCAGCATCAGGCCCGGCAGGAAGGTATCCAGCCGGATGCCTTCCTTCTGCACCTCGCCATGCAGCAGCTCGCGGCCGCGGCGCCAGGTGCGCATCATCGTGAAGGCGGTGATGCCGATGAACAGCGGCACCCAGGCGCCGATGCCGGTGACCAGCTTGGCGCCGTTGGCGAACAGGAAGGCCAGGTCGATCACCAGGAAGACGCCGCACAACGGCAGTACCCAGCGGCGCGAATCCGGCCAGCGCGTGTACGCCACGATGGCCAGCAGCAAGGTATCGATCAGCATGGTACCGGTGACCGACAGGCCATACGCCGTGGCCAGCGCCCCCGAGCTCTGGAAGCTCAGCACCAGCACGATCACCGCCAGGTACAGCATCAGGTTGACCGACGGCACGTAGATCTGGCCGATGGTGTCCTTCGAGGTGTACTTGATGTGCAGGCGCGGCAGGTAGCCCAGCTGGATGGCCTGGCGCGTCACCGAGAACGCGCCGGTGATGACCGCCTGCGAAGCCACCGCGGCCGCCGTCGTCGCCAGCACCAGCATCGGGATCTGCGCCCAGTCCGGGATCGACATGTAGAACGGATTCGCGACCGCTTCGGGATGGCGCAGCAGCACCGCGCCCTGGCCGTAGTAGTTCAGCACCAGCGCCGGCAGCACGAAGCCGAACCAGCCCCAGCGGATGGGCCGTTTGCCGAAGTGGCCCATGTCGGCGTACAGCGCCTCACCGCCGGTCACGGTCAGCACCACGGCGCCGAGGATCAGCACGGCGTGCCAGTCGTGGGTCACGAAGAAATGCCACGCCCAGTACGGGTTGAGCGCCGCCAGCACCGAGGGATTGTGTGCGATGTTGTAGATGCCGAAGCCGGCCAGCACGATGAACCAGGTGATCATCACCGGACCGAAGGCCCTGCCGACTTTCGCCGTGCCGAAACGCTGCATGGCGAACAGGCCGGTCAGGATGACCAGGCTGATCGGCACCACCCACTGCTTGAAGACGGGCGACACGACTTCCAGGCCCTCCACCGCACCCAGCACGGTGATCGGCGGGGTGATCATGCCGTCGCCGAAGAACAGCGCCGCGCCGAAGATGCCGAGGATGCCGACTGTGTAGCTCATGCGCGAGCCCTTGGCCAGGCTGCGCTGCGCCAGCGCCGTCAGCGCCATGATGCCGCCCTCGCCTTCGTTGTCGGCGCGCATGATCACGATGACGTACTTCAGCGTCACCACCAGCAGCAGCGACCAGAAGCCCAGCGACAACAGGCCGCGCACCGTGTCAGGATCGGGCGTCAGGCCGAAGTGCGGGTGGAACATCTCCTTGATGGTGTACAGCGGGCTGGTGCCGATGTCGCCGAACACCACGCCGACCGCGCCGGCCACCAGCGCGACCATGCCTGCCTTGGAATGACCGTGCTGGCCRGTGTCGCCGGGCGCGGCGTGGGAAGAATGTGGGGTGGACATGGCGGCCGGCAGGGTAGCGCTGTGGAAGTGAAGGGATGCTCTAACGCAGCGCTCAGCGCAGCGCGGCCTGCAGGGCCTTGCGGATGATCATGGCGGCATCGTCGCCGGGCGCGGCGGCATCACGCGCCATGCGGGTGGCCTCGGCGGGCTTGTAGCCGAGCTGCTGCAGGGCGATGGTGGCTTCGGACTGCGGATCCGCCGGCAGCGCGGTGATGCCGCCCACGCCGGTACCCATCAGGTCGGCCGCGCGGTCGCGCAGTTCCACCACCATGCGCTCGGCGGTCTTCTTGCCGATGCCGGGGATGCGCGTCAGCGCCGTGACATCGCCGGCCTGCACCATGCGCGCGAACTCGTCCACGCTGGCGCCGGACAGCACCGCCAGCGCGATCTTCGCGCCGATGCCGCTGACCTTCTGCACGTCGCGGAACAGCCGGCGCTCGCCCTCGCGCAGGAAGCCGTACAGCGACACGCTGTCCTCCTTCTGCGCATGGTGGGTGAACAGCAGCACTTCGCGACCCACGTCCGGCAGGTCGTAGAACGTGCTCATCGGCGCCTCGAGCTCATAGCCCACGCCGCCCACGTCGATCACCAGCCAGGGCGGGGACTTGTACGCCAGGATGCCGCGAAGACGTCCGATCATTTCCTGCTCCATGCCAGTTGCGAACTCACGCCCAGCCGTTTTGCGGTGGCGCGCACGTGTGCGTGGGTGATGGCGACGGCCAGCGCATCGGCCGCATCGGCCTGCAGCTTGCCGTGCAGGTTGAGCATGATGCCGACCATGTGCTGGATCTGGGTCTTTTCTGCGCTGCCACGGCCGACGACGGCCAGCTTCACTTCCTTGGCGGCGTACTCGTGCACCGGCAGGTCGCGCAGGACGACGGCACTGATGGCGGCGCCCCGCGCCTGCCCCAGTTTCAGCGCCGAATCCGGATTGCGCGCCATGAAGACTTTCTCGATGGCCACTTCGTCCGGTTGCCACGCGGCGATGATGGCGGTCAGCCCATCCAGCAGCACGCGCAGGCGCTGCGGGAAATCCTCGGCGCCCAGCAGCACCAGCGGTGCATGGTGGACGTGGCTCACCTTGCCCGTGGCATCGACATCGATGATGCCGATGCCGGTGCGCTGGGAACCGGGGTCGATGCCGAGGATGCGGGTCACGGGATCGGCTTACGCGTACGCGTCGGCGCCCAGGTCGGCGTTGGAGTAGACGTCCTGCACATCGTCGAGGTCTTCCAGCATGTCCAGCAGCTTCTTCACCTGCAGGGCGGTCTCGCCTTCCACGCGGATGTYGTTGTCGGCACGGTAGGTTATCTCGGCGTGGCCCGGCGCCAGGCCGGCGGCCGTCATCGCCTCCTTGACGGCCTGGAAAGCATCCGGCGCGGTGACCACGTCGATCGAGCCGTCGTCGGGATAGATCACGATGTCATCGGCGCCCGCCTCGATGGCCGCTTCGGTGATCTTCTCCTCGTCGGCCCCCGGTGCGTAGCTCAGCACGCCGAGGCGCTTGAACATGAAGGCGACCGAGCCTTCCGTTCCCATGTTGCCGCCGTGCTTGCCGAACGCATGGCGCACTTCGGCCACGGTGCGCACGCGGTTGTCGGTCAGGCAGTCGACGATCACCGCGACGCCGCCCGGCGCGTAGCCTTCGTAGCGGATCTCTTCGAACACCACGCCTTCCAGTTCACCGGTCGCCTTCTTGATGGCGCGCTCGATGACGTCCTTCGACATGTTGGCCGACAGGCCCTTGTCCACGGCCGCACGCAGGCGCGGGTTGTTGGCGGGTTCGCCGCCGCCGGCGCGGGCCGCCACGCCGATCTCGCGGATGATCTTGGTGAAGATCTTGCCCCGTTTGGCATCGGTGGCGTTCTTGCGGGCTTCGATCGACGGGCCTCTGCCCATGGTGACTTCCGGAGTGCACTGACAAGGGCGCGGATTATACGCGCCCGCCTGCGCAGGTCAGTCCTGTCCGTCGAAGCGGCCGTTGCGAAGGAAGCAGGCCGCCTGGTGGGCGGCATCGGCGGAGAACACCAGACCGGTGTGGCTGGCAGGCACCACGCAGTGCGCCGCCAGGCCGGGCAGCCGGGTCTCTTCCAGTCCGACCGTGCCGTCCGACGCGCCGTCGAACCGGGTGATCAGGCGCCCGATGCCGCGCGCGACGTTCCCCGCCACCATCGCCACCGGTACGTGCCCGTCCCATGGCACGCAGCCCGTCTGCAGCAGCGCGCCGCTGCGGCCGAGCACGGGCGCCGTCCAGACGTGCCGACCCAGACGGCGGGCGGCGCCGCTGCCGCACAGCGGCGACCCCAGGCAGACCATCCGCCGCACGGGCAAGCCGGGCGCGCGACGCAGTGCCTCCAGTCCTATCAGGCCGCCCAGGCTGTGCCCGACCAGATGCACCGGCGGCGAGGCCTGCAGCCGCTCGATCAGGGCGGCGATCGCCGGATCCGGGCCGCCCAGGATGCTGGGATAGCCGAACACTTCGACCTCGAAGCCTTCGCGGCGCAATCGCCGTGCGAGGGGAGCGAGCCAGGATTTCGCATTCCAGATGCCGTGCACCAGCAGCACGCGGGTGGTGTCGTCTCTCGCATCATTCATGCGCGGCCGTATGGGCGACAGCGCGGGTTCGTGGCCCACCGCGTCAGTGCGTTGCATGCAGGCGCTTCCATTCGCGCGGCGACATGCCGCTGTGCGCCTTGAACGCACGCGACAGCGCCGCCTCGCTGCCGTAGCCCACGTCCGAGGCCACCACCTTGAGTGGCCTGCCCTGCCGCAGCGCCTGTTGTGCGAGGCCCACCCGCCAGCCCTGCAGGTACTGGCCCGGCGTGGTGCCCAGCGCCTCGCGGAAATGCGTCGCGAACACGCTGCGCGACATGCCGGCCACGCCCGCCAGGTCGTCCAGCGTCCAGTCCTTCGACGGCGCCTCGTGCATGGCGACGAGGGCGTGACGCAGGCGCGGGTGCGACAGGCCGGCCAACATCCCGCCCTTCACCTCGCCGGTCTCCATCAGTTGCCGCAGCACCTGGATCATGACCACCTCGAACAGCCGGTTGACCAGCGCGGTGCGGCCGCAGCGCTGGGTGAAGGCCTCCTCGAACAGCAACGC
>NZ_JBGFFG010000271.1:0-4669 GCF_056175765.1 Pseudoxanthomonas sp. LjRoot204_2
CCCCTCACCCGCCTTCGGCACCCTCTCCCCGCAGGCGGGGAGAGGGAAACAACCGCACCGCGTCGCGTGATGATTCGCCTGCTGCCCGCAAGAGCTGCGAAGGACGAAGATCATCCCGCGGCTACATTGCGCGCCAGCGCCACGATGACCAAAGCGTAGCCGGCCGCGGCCGCGAACAGCGCGGCACGGAGCACCAGCGCTCGTCGCCGGGCGCCGACGCGTCGCTGGTGGCCTGCCAGACCTTTGGGACATCGGTCGTGATCCATGGGGATTACTCCGGTTTTCGCACGCCATCGAGGGCGAGGTTGAGTTCCAGCACGTTGACGCGCGCAGCGCCCAGCAAACCGAATTGCGGGGCCTCGGTATGCGCGGCGACCAGGCGCTCGACCTCGCTGACCGGCAGGCCGCGTACGCGGGCGACACGGGCGATCTGGATCCGGATGGCTTCCGGAGACAGGTGCGGATCAATGCCGCCGCCGGACTGGGTGACCAGATCGCTGGGCACCGCGTCGGGCGCTACGCCTTCGCGCGTGGCGATGGCGGTGCGGGCCTCGTCAAGGCGCGCACGCAGGTCGGGGTTGGTGCGCGCCTGGTTGCTGCCGGCCAGCGCCATCACGTCGTACTTCGCGGCGGAAGGGCGCGACTGGAAATAGCGGTCGTCGGTGAACGGCTGGGCGACCAGCGACGAGCCGATCACCTTGCCGTCGCGTTCGATCAGGCTTCCGCCGGCCTGGTGCGGGAACAGCAACGAACCCAGGCCGGCACCTGCCAGCGAGTACAGCAGGCCGAAGCCGAGCAACGCCACGCCGGCCAGCACGAGGGCCGGGCGCCATAGGGGCGCGGCGGCGACGGAAGAAGCGGAAGGGGTGTTCATGGGAAATCCTCAGGCGCCGGTGACGGCGGCCAGCAACAGGTCGATGAGCTTGATGGCGGCGAACGGCAGCAGCACGCCGCCGACGCCGTAGACCAGCATGTTCCGGCGCAGCAGCGCGGTGGCGCCGGCCGGGCGGAAGCGCACGCCGCGCAGGGCCAGCGGGATCAACAGCGGGATGATGATGGCGTTGAAGATCAGCGCCGCGATCACCGCGTTGGTCGGGCTGGACAGCTGCATCACGTTGAGCGCCCCCATCGAAGGGATTGCCGAGGCGAACAGCGCCGGCAGGATCGCGAAGTACTTCGACACGTCGTTGGCCAGCGAGAACGTGGTCAGCGCGCCGCGCGTGATCAGCTGCTGCTTGCCGACTTCGACGACCTCCAGCAACTTGGCCGGGTCGGAGTCGAGATCGACCATGTTGCCCGCCTCCTTCGCCGCCTGCGTGCCGGAATTCATCGCCAGGCCCWCGTCGGCCTGCGCCAGCGCCGGTGCGTCGTTGGTGCCGTCGCCGACCATCGCGACCAGGCGGCCACCGGCCTGTTCCTGGCGGATGCGCGCCAGCTTGTCTTCGGGGCGCGCCTCGGCGATGTAGTCGTCCACGCCGGCTTCGGCGGCGATGGCGGCGGCGGTCAACGGATTGTCGCCGGTGATCATCACCGTGCGGATGCCCATGGCGCGCATGTGGGCGAACTTTTCCTTGATGCCGTGCTTGACCACGTCGGAGAGTTCGACCACGCCGAGCACGTGGTTGCCGTCGCTGACGACCAGCGGCGTGGCCCCGTTGCGGGCGACCTGCTCGACGCGCGCGGTGAGTTCGGCCGGCGCGCTGCCGCCCAGCGCCTGCACATGCTTCAGGATCGCGTCCATCGCACCCTTGCGGATGACACGGACGTGGCCGCGGCCATCGTCAGGAAGATCCACGCCGGACATGCGGGTCTGCGCAGTGAAGGCGATGAACTGCGCACGCTCGGGATCGGCCGGGGTAGCGCCCTGCTCGCGCGCCAGCTTCACGATCGACTTGCCTTCCGGCGTGGGATCGGCCAGCGAGGACAGCATGGCGGCGTCGCGCAGCTGCTCGCGGTCGATGCCGGCCAGCGGATGGAACAGCGTGGCCTGGCGGTCGCCGTGGGTGATGGTGCCGGTCTTGTCGAGCAGCAGCACATCGACATCGCCGGCCACTTCCACCGCCTTGCCCGACTTGGCCAGCACGTTGGCCGCCAGCGCGCGGTTCATGCCGGCAATGCCGATGGCCGGCAGCAGGCCGCCGATGGTGGTGGGGATCAGACAGACCAGCAGCGCGACCAGCAGCAGCGGATCGAGCTTCGCACCCACGAAGCCCGCGATGAAGGGCAGCGTGACCACGACGATCAGGAACGTCAGCGTCATCGTCAGCAGCAGCAGGCCCAGCGCGATCTCGTTCGGCGTCTTCTGCCGGTTGGCGCCTTCGACCAGCGAGATCATGCGGTCCAGGAAACTGTGGCCGGGCTCAGCGGTGATCTTCACCACGATCTCGTCGGACAGCACCTTGGTGCCGCCGATCACGCCGCTGCGGTCGGTGCCGGCTTCGCGCAGCACCGGGGCGGATTCGCCGGTGACGGCGGATTCGTTGATCGTGGCCAGGCCCTTGACGATCTCGCCGTCGGCCGGGATCTGTTCGCCGGCAGACACGATGACGTAGTCACCGGGCCTCAGGTCGGCCGCGGGGATGCGACGCTCGGCACCGCCCAGCGGCGTGTCGATGCGGCGTGCGACGAGATCCTTGCGGGCCCGCCGCAGCGACGCCGCCTGGCCGCGGCCACGCGCTTCGGCGACGGCTTCGGCGAMGTTGGCGAACARCACGGTGACGAACAGCAGCGCGGTCACCGACCAGCCGATGCCCGCCGTGGTGGTACCGGCCAAGGTGAGGCCGGCGGTCAGCAGCGTGCCCAGCCAGACCACGGCCATGACCGGGTTCTTGAAGGCGTGCTGCGGGGCCAGCTTGGTGAAGGAGCCGATGACGGCAGCACGGAAGCCCGCGCTGTCGAGCAGGGCCGGCGCACGGCCGGCGGAGCGTGAGGAGGAAGAAGTCATGTCGGTGTTCTCAGAGCGCGCTCAGGGCCAGGTGGTCGGCGATCGGGCCGAGGACCAGCACGGGCATGAACTGCAGCAGGGTCAGGATGACGACCACGGCGATCAGGGTGAGCGCGAAGGTCGGGGTTTCCACCTGGAGGGTGCCGGGGCCTTCGGGCGTGGCGCGCTTGCGCGCCAGCGAACCGGCGATGGCCAGCGGGATGATCAGCGCGGGGTAACGACCGAGCGCCAGCATCAGCGACGCGCTGAGGTTCCACCAGTACGTCGCATCGCCCAGGCCCTCGAAGCCGGAACCGTTGTTGGCGAACGCCGAGACATACTCGTAGAACACCTGGCTGATGCCGTGGAACTCCGGATTGGAATTGCCGGTGATGGACGGCACGGCCAGCGTGATCGCGGTGAACGCCAGCAACGCGAGCGGCTGCAGCAGCACCAACGCGGCGAGCAGTTTCACTTCATGCGCTTCGATCTTGCGCCCGAACAGTTCCGGCGTGCGGCCGGTCATCAGGCCGGCGAGGAACACGCTTAGCAGCAGGTAGACGAGGAACTGCTGCAGGCCGCAGCCGATGCCGCCCCAGATACTGTTCACCAGCATGTTGCTGATCGTCACCAGGCCGGTCAGTGGCGCCAGCGAGTCGTGCATCGCGTTGACCGAGCCGTTCGAGGTCTGCGTCGTCAGTGCGCCCCACAACGCGGACGGTGCGGCACCGAAGCGCACTTCCTTGCCTTCCATCAGCGCGATGTCGCTCGATGTGGCGGAATAGCTCTCCGACCACACGGCCGCACCGGTCGAGATCACCGACATGGTCAGCATGGTGCCGAACACGAGCGCGGTGAATTTCCTGCGGCCGGTGAAGCCGCTCACCATGAAGGCGATGCTGACCGGGATCAGGATGAGGGCCAGCGTCTCCAGCAGGTTGGAAAACGGGGTTGGGTTCTCCAGCGACACGGCGCTGTTGGGGCCATACCAACCGCCGCCGTTGGTCCCGAGCTGCTTCACCGCGACCATCGGCGAGACCGGGCCCAAGGGAATCTTCTGCTCGGGCATCTCCGCGCTCGCGTCGATCGGGGTGGCAACCGGACCGCCGTCCCACGTGGCCGGCACGCCCTGGCTCGTCAGCGCCAGCGACCACACCAGGCACAGCGGCAGCAGGAAGCGCACGGTCGGACGGATGACATCGGCCCAGTAGTTACCGACATCGGCTTCACCGTTCGTGGTGGTGTCCGTCGTTGCAGCGCTCTTCCCACGCCCGCCGAACAGGCCGCGCAAGGTGGCCGCGACTAGGGCCAGCCCCATCATCGGCGTGATCACCTGCAGGCCGACGATCGCGCTGGCATGCGCCAGGTACGACAGCTGCGCCTGGCCGGAGTAGTGCTGCTGGTTTGTGTTGGTGAGGAACGACACCATCGTGTGCAGCGCCAGGTCCCAACGCATGTTGGGGATGCCGTTGGGATTGAGCGGCAGCCAGGCCTGGGTCATCAGGACGCCCCACACGATCACGCCCAGCACCAGGTTGCTGAGCAGGAAGGCCTTGGCATAGCCCTTCCAGCCCATGCCGCGCGAAGGGTCGACGCCGAGCAGTGCGTAGAGGGGGCGTTCGACCAGACCGAACAAACGGTCGCCGCGCATCGGCGCACCACGCATCACCGCGGCGAGATACCGGCCCAGCGGCCAGCCCAGCGCGATCGCGAGCGCGAACACAAGGAAGAATTCAGTCATGGGAG
>NZ_JBGFFG010000272.1:0-4666 GCF_056175765.1 Pseudoxanthomonas sp. LjRoot204_2
CGCACGCAGGATGCCGTGGCCGGCCTGCTGGCCGACGTTCGGGCGCGGGGAGATGCCGCGCTGCGTGAGGTCACCGCGCGCTTCGATGGCGTCGAACTGGCCGCGTTCGAGGTCGGCGAAGAAGAATTCGCCGCTGCCCACGCGGCCGTGCCCGCCGACCTGCGCGAGGCGATGCAGCAGGCGGCGGACCGCATCGACGCATTCCACCGTGCCGGCATGGCGCAGTCTTACGCGGTGGAAACGGCGCCGGGCGTCGTCTGCGAGCGCATGATCCTGCCGATTCCGCGCGTGGGCCTGTATGTGCCCGCCGGCACCGCGCCGTTGCCGTCCACCGCGCTGATGCTGGGAATTCCTTCCCGTCTGGCCGGCTGTCGCGAGGTCGTGTTGTGCACGCCGCCGCGAAGGGATGGCAGCGCCGATCCGGCGGTGCTGGTGGCTGCCCGGCTGACCGGCGTGCGCCGCGTTTTCAAGCTGGGCGGCGCGCAGGCGATCGCGGCGATGGCCTTCGGCACGGACAGTGTGCCGGCGTGCGACAAGTTGTTCGGTCCCGGCAACAGCTACGTGACGGAAGCGAAGCGCCAGGTCGCCCAGGCCGGCGCCGCCGCCATCGATATGCCGGCCGGCCCGTCGGAGGTCCTGGTGATCGCCGATGCCGGCGCGGATGCGGCCTTCGTGGCGGCCGACCTGCTGTCCCAAGCCGAACACGGCCCGGATTCGCAGGTGCTGCTGCTGTCGGACGATGAGGGGCTGATCGAACGCGTGCAGGCCGAACTGGCTGCGCAACTCGCGGCGCTGGATCGTGCCGACATCGCACGGCAGTCGCTGTCGGCGTCGCGCCTGGTCAAGGTGGCGACGCTGGAGGAGGCCTTCGCCATCAGCAACCGCTATGCGCCGGAACACCTGATCATGGCGCTGCGCGAGCCGCGTGCCTGGTTGGACAAGGTGGAAGCGGCCGGGTCGGTCTTCCTCGGCGATTACACGCCGGAGGCGCTGGGCGATTACTGCAGCGGGACTAACCACGTGCTGCCCACCAGTGGCGCTGCTCGCGCCTACAGTGGCGTCAGCGTGGCCAGCTTCCAGAATTTCGTCAGCGTGCAGTCGGCCAGCCGTGCCGGCATCGCGGCCATCGGCGATTGCGCACTGACGCTCGCGCGCGCCGAAGGGCTGGACGCGCATGCCAACGCGGTCGCGCTGCGCCTGCGCAAGGTGGCCGCATGAGCGCCGTCCTTTCCCTGGTCCGCCCGGACCTGCGCGGGTTCGCCGGCTACAAGTCCGCGCGCAGCGAAGCGTTGCAGGGCGATGTATGGTTGAACGCGAACGAGTCCGCCTGGCCGAACCCGGCGGACGGGCAGGGCCGCAGCCGCCGCTATCCGGATCCCCAGCCGCCGGCGTTGCGCGCGCGGCTGGCGCAGCTGTATGGCGTCGGGCCGGAACACCTGCTGGTCGGACGCGGCAGCGACGAGGCCATCGACCTGCTGGTGCGCGCCCTGTGCGTGCCGGGACAGGACGCGATCGTGGTGACGCCACCGGTATTCGGCATGTACGCCGTCTGTGCGCGCCTGCAGGGTGCGCCCATCATCGAAGTGCCGTTGCGGGAGAGCGACGCGGGTCTGGCCGCCGACCTCGATGCCATCCGCGAGGCCGCACTGGGGCAGGGCGCCAAGCTCGTGTTCCTGTGCTCACCGTCGAATCCGGCCGGCTCCGCCATTCCACTCGATGAAGTCGCCGCCTTGGCGCGTACCCTGGAGGGTCGCGCGCTGGTGGTCGTGGACGAAGCGTATGGCGAGTTCGCCGATGGCCCTTCCGCGACGACGCTGCTGGATGACCACGCCAACATCGCCGTCCTGCGCACGCTGTCCAAAGCGCATGCGCTCGCGGCGGCGCGCATCGGGGTGGTGATCGGCGATGCGGAGCTGGTGGCCGTGCTGCAGCGCTGCCAGGCGCCGTATCCCGTGCCGACGCCCTGTGCCGACCTCGCGCTGGAGGCCTTGTCCGACGCGGCACTGGCGCAGACGCGCGAACGCGTCGCGAGCGTGCGCAGCGAGCGCTCGAGGCTGCAGGCCGCGCTGGAAAGGACGCCCGGCGTGCGTCGCGTCTATCCCTCGCAGGGGAACTACCTGCTGGCACGCTTCGACGATGCCGAAGGTGCCTTCCGTGCGTTGCTGGCCGCGGGCGTGGTGGTGCGCGACCAGCGCGCCGCGCCGCAACTGGCCGACGCCCTGCGCATCACGATCGGTTCGCCGGCCCAGAACGACCGCGTCATCGCAGCCCTCGACGCGCGGGAGCAAGCCGCGTGACGCCCATCCTCTTCATCGACCGCGACGGCACCCTGATCGAGGAGCCCGAGGACTTCCAGATCGATGCGTACGAAAAGGTGCGCTTCGTGGCCGGCGTCATCCCGGCGCTGCTGAAACTGCGGGACGCCGGCTATGAATTCGTCATCGTCAGCAACCAGGACGGCCTGGGCAGCGAGCAGTATCCGCGCGCCAGCTTCGACGGCCCGCAGGCGCTGATGATGCAGGTGTTCGAGAGCCAGGGCATCCGCTTCCGCGACGTGCTGATCGACGACAGCTGGCCGCACGAGAACAGGCCCACGCGCAAGCCGGGCATCGGGCTGATGGTTCCCTACCTGCAGGACCGCAGCATCGACTGGGCACGCTCGGGCATGGTCGGCGACCGCCCGACCGACATCCAGTTCGCCGACAACCTGAAGATCCGCGGCTTCCAGCTGAAGACGGCGCAGTTCGGCGGCGAGTGGGACTGGGCCGGCATCGCGCACGCACTGGCGGATGCGCCGCGCCGCGCGGTGGTCCAACGCAATACGAAGGAGACGAAGATCCGTGTCGAGGTGGACCTCGACCGCGTGGCCGACCCTGTCGCGAGGACCGGCCTGCCGTTCTTCGACCACATGCTCGAACAGATCGGCAAGCACGGCGGCTTTGCGCTGGACGTGCGTGCCGACGGCGACCTCCACATCGACGAGCATCACACCGTCGAGGACACCGGCCTGGCGCTCGGCCAGGCGCTGAAGGAAGCGCTGGGCGACAAGCGCGGCATCGGCCGTTACGGCTTCACGCTGCCGATGGACGAGACGCTGGCCAGTGCCGCGCTCGATTTCAGCGGGCGGCCGTACTTCGTCTTCAGCGGCGAATTCAAGCGCGAGCGTGTCGGCGACCTGCCGACCGAACTGGTACCGCATTTCTTCCGTTCGCTCTGCGACGCCTCCGGCCTGAACCTCAATCTGAAGGTCGAGGGCGACAACGACCACCACAAGGTGGAAGCCAGCTTCAAGGCGCTGGCGCGGGCCTTGCGCCAGGCGATCAAGCGCGAAGGCGCCGACCTGCCTTCCACCAAGGGCGCGCTGTGATGCGGGTGGTGCTGGTGGATGCGGGCGGCTCCAATATCGGATCGGTGCGCTATGCCCTGGAACGCCTCGGCGTGGACGCGGAACTGACCGGGGATGCGGCGGCGATCCGTGCCGCCGACCGGGTGATCCTGCCGGGTGTCGGCGCGGCGGCCGTCTGCATGAAACGGCTCGAGGACCTGGCGCTGGTCGATGTGCTGCGCACGCTCGAAAAACCCTTGCTGGGCGTGTGCGTGGGCGTCCAGCTGTTGTTCGCGCACTCGGAAGAAGACGACACCACGTGCCTGGGCCTGTTGCCGGGACGCGTACGGAAACTGCAGGCCTCGCCCGGCATCCGTGTGCCGCACATGGGCTGGAATACGCTGCAGCGGCGACGCGACAGCTCGCTGGTGGAGGGAATAGAGGACGGCGACCATGCCTACTTCGTCCACAGCTATGCCGCGCCGGTCGACGACGACTGTCTCTCCAGCAGCGAGCATGGCCAGCATTTCGCCGCGATCGTGCAACGCGGCAACGTGGCCGGCGCGCAGTTCCATCCCGAGCGATCGGGGGCCATCGGCGCCCGCTTGCTGAAGAATTTCATCGAGTACGGACTGCAATGACCGGTTTCATCGTATATCCCGCCATCGACGTGCGCGATGGCCGCGTGGTGCGCCTGGCGCAGGGCGACTACGCGCGCGAGACGCGCTACGAAGGCGCGCCGCTCGATGTCGCGTCGCGCTACGCCGAGCAGGGCGCGCAGTGGCTGCACCTGGTCGACCTGGATGCGGCACGTGCGGGCGGCTACACGCTTGCGCCGCTGCTGGGCGAGATCGCGCGGAACACGCCGCTGAAGGTGCAGAYGGGCGGTGGCGTGCGCCAGCGCGACGATGTGGCCCGTATCCTCGATGCAGGCGCCGACCGTGTGGTGATCGGGTCGCTGGCGGTTCGCGAGCCGGACACCGTGCTGGCGTGGCTGGCCGAGTTCGGCAGCGAGCGCATTACCGTGGCGCTGGATTCGCGCCGTGACCGCGACGGCATCTGGCGGTTGCCCGTGCATGGCTGGACCGAGACCGCGTCGGAGACGCTGGACGAACTCGCCGTGCGCTACGCCGACGCCGGCCTGCGCCACCTGCTGTGCACCGACATCGCGCGCGACGGCATGCTGACCGGCTCCAACTTGGCGCTCTACGCCTACCTCCACGACACCGTCCCGTCGCTGGCGGTGCAGGCGTCGGGTGGCGTCAGCGCCGTCGCCGACGTCGAGGGCGCCCGCGAGGCGGGCTGCGCCGGCATCGTGCTGGGCCGCGCGCTGCTCGAAGG
>NZ_JBGFFG010000273.1:0-4654 GCF_056175765.1 Pseudoxanthomonas sp. LjRoot204_2
CCGGAAGCCCACGCAACCGTTGCCGCCGTAGCCGGCGCCGACCAGGATTTCTGCTTCGTCTACGAGTTTCATGAGAGCCGGGAGTGGGGTTCGGGAGTGGAGAGTGGGAGAAGCGGGTGCGCTGCCCGATCATTGCCGGGTCTCGAAACGAAAAGCCCCGCACGCGGCGGGGCCCTTCGCTCGACGTGTGCGAAAGCCTCAGGCTTCCGTCACCACGCTCACGGTGCGGCGCTTCTTGGCGCCCTTGATCGAGAACTCGACCTTGCCGTCGACCAGCGCGAACAGCGTGTGGTCGCGGCCCAGGCCGACGCCCGGACCCGGATGGAACTGGGTGCCGCGCTGGCGGATGATGATGTTGCCCGCGTCGATCGCCTGGCCACCAAACACCTTGACGCCCAGCATCTTCGGGTTGGAGTCGCGGCCGTTGCGCGATGAGCCTACGCCCTTTTTATGTGCCATGACTGCTTCTCCTTACTTGTTGATGCCGGTGATTTCGATTTCGGTGTAGTGCTGCCGGTGACCCTGACGCTTCATGTGGTGCTTGCGGCGGCGGAACTTGATGATGCGCACCTTGTCGGCGCGGCCATGGCCGACGACCTTCGCGGTGACCGTGGCGCCCTTCAGGGCGTCACCCAGGCTGATGGTCTCGCCATCGCCCAGCATCAGGATGTTGTCGAAGGTGAGCTCATTGCCGGCTTCGGCCTCGAGCTTCTCGACGCGGAGCGTCTCGCCCTTCATCACGCGGTACTGCTTACCGCCCGTGACTACGACTGCGTACATGTGGATTCCTTGGTTTCTGTAGTTATTTTCTGGAGCCTGCCCGCCATCGAGGGCGAACAGAAGCGGAATTCTAGTGGATTCATGGGGTTACGGTCAACCGACCCCTGCGTCGCGAGCCGCGCGGCCATCCGCTCGCGCTTTGCGGACCGGAACTGTCCGCATGGACGCCCATGCTGGCGGGTCCCGCTTCCCCCTCCGCCCTGCACGATGGCATCGCATTCCCTTGTAACTCAGCCACTTGGATGCGCCGGGAGGACGGCGCTGCGACATCGCCCGATGACCTCCTAGCGGCTGCCCCGCACGGAGCCCGTGAGTGCCCATGCTGACTGCCCACCTACCCTTCCCCCTCGTTTCGCTGGCAATGGCGGTATTTGCCCCCACCTAGGCAGATCGCTACGCTTCCTTGTTCGCTTCCGGATCCCCCACCCGATGGCCATGGACTTCATCCGCATCCGCGGAGCCCGTACCCACAACCTCAAGAACATCGATCTCGACCTGCCGCGCGACAAGCTGATCGTGWTCACCGGCCTGTCCGGTTCCGGCAAGTCATCGCTGGCGTTCGACACCATCTACGCCGAGGGCCAACGCCGCTACGTGGAATCGCTGTCGGCGTACGCGCGGCAGTTCCTGTCGGTGATGGAAAAGCCCGATGTGGACCACATCGAAGGCCTGTCGCCGGCGATCTCGATCGAKCAGAARTCSACCARCCRCAACCCGCGSTCSACSGTCGGCACGATCACCGAGATCTACGACTACMTGCGCCTGCTGTACGCACGTGTCGGCCTGCCGCGCTGCCCGGACCACGGTTATCCGCTGGAAGCCCAGACCGTCAGCCAGATGGTCGACCAGGTGCTGGCGCTCGACGGCGAGCAGCGCTACATGCTGCTGGCGCCGGTGATCCGCGAGCGCAAGGGCGAGCATGCGCAGGTGTTCGACCAGTTGCGCGCGCAGGGTTTCGTGCGCGTGCGCGTGGACGGCGAGCTGTACGAGATCGACGCCGTGCCGGCTCTGGCGCTGCGCCAGAAACACACCATCGAGGCAGTGATCGACCGCTTCCGGCCGCGCGAGGACCTCAAGCAGCGCCTGGCCGAGAGCTTCGAGACCGCGCTGAAGCTGGGCGACGGCATGGCACAGGTGATGTCCCTGGACCAACCGGAAACCGCACCGCTGCTGTTCTCGTCGAAGTACTCCTGCCCGGTCTGCGACTACTCGCTGCCGGAACTGGAGCCGCGCCTGTTCTCGTTCAATTCGCCGGTCGGCGCCTGCCCGACCTGCGACGGCTTGGGCGTTGCGCAGTTCTTCGATCCCTCGCGCGTGGTCGTGCATCCGGAACTGTCGCTGGCCGCCGGCGCCGTGCGCGGCTGGGATCGCCGCAATGCGTACTATTTCCAGCTGATCGCCTCGCTGGCCAAGCATTACCAGTTCGACACCGATGCGCCCTGGCAGTCGCTGCCCGCAAAGGTGCAACAGGCCGTGCTGTACGGCAGCGGCGAAGACGTCATCACCTTCACCTACCTCACCGAATCGGGCGGACGCACGCAGCGCAAGCACCGCTTCGAAGGCATCGTGCCGAACCTGGAGCGCCGTTACCGCGAGACCGAATCGCCCGCGGTGCGCGAGGAGCTGGCGAAGTACATCAGCGACCGGCCCTGCCCCGACTGCCAGGGCGCGCGCCTCAACAAGTCCGCGCGCAACGTGTTCGTCGCCGACCGTCCGCTGCCGTCGCTGGTGGTGCTGCCGGTCGACGAAGCGCTGGCGTTCTTCCGCGGTCTCGACCTGCCGGGCTGGCGCGGCGAGATCGCCGCGAAGATCGTGAAGGAAATCGCGGAGCGCCTCGGGTTCCTGGTCGACGTCGGCCTGGATTACCTGACGCTGGAGCGCAAGGCCGACACCCTGTCCGGCGGCGAGGCGCAGCGCATCCGACTCGCATCGCAGATCGGTGCGGGCCTGGTGGGCGTGATGTACGTGCTCGACGAGCCCAGCATCGGCCTGCACCAGCGCGACAACGAGCGCCTGCTCGGCACGCTGACGCGCCTGCGCGACCTGGGCAACACGGTGATCGTGGTGGAGCACGACGAGGACGCGATCCGCCTGGCCGACTACGTGCTCGACATCGGCCCGGGCGCTGGTGTGCACGGTGGCGAGATCGTCGGACAGGGAACGCTCCAGGACCTGCTGGAAGCACCGCGTTCGCTCACCGGCCAGTACCTTTCCGGCAGGCGTCGGATCGAGGTGCCCAAGGCCCGCCACAAGGCCAACCCGAAGATGACGCTGCACCTGCGTGGCGCCACCGGCAACAACCTGAAGGACGTGGACCTGGACATTCCGTCCGGCCTGTTCACGTGCATCACCGGCGTATCGGGTTCGGGGAAGTCGACACTGATCAACGACACGCTGTATTCGCTCGCCGCCAACGAGATCAACGGAGCCTCGCACAAGCCGGCACCGTACCGCGAAGTGACGGGACTGGACCTGTTCGACAAGGTCGTCGACATCGACCAGTCGCCGATCGGGCGCACGCCGCGTTCCAATCCCGCGACCTACACCGGCCTGTTCACGCCGCTGCGCGAACTGTATGCGCAGGTGCCGGAAGCGCGCGCGCGCGGCTACTCGCCGGGCCGCTTCAGCTTCAATGTGCGGGGCGGTCGCTGCGAAGCCTGCCAGGGCGACGGCCTGATCAAGGTCGAAATGCACTTCCTGCCGGACGTSTACGTSSMTTGCGACGTCTGCCACGGCAAGCGCTACAACCGCGASACGCTGGAGATCCTCTACAAGGGCTACAACATCAACGATGTGCTGGAGATGACGGTCGAGGACGCCCTGACCCTGTTCGAGCCGGTGCCGTCGATCGCCCGCAAGCTGGAAACGCTGGTGGATGTCGGCCTGAGCTACATCAAGCTCGGCCAGAGCGCGACCACGCTGTCGGGCGGCGAAGCCCAGCGCGTGAAACTGTCGAAGGAGYTCTCGCGCCGCGATACCGGACGCACGCTGTACATCCTCGACGAGCCGACCACGGGCCTGCACTTCCACGACATCGAGCACTTGCTCGCCGTGCTGCACAAGCTGCGCGACGAGGGCAACACCATCGTGGTGATCGAACACAACCTGGATGTCATCAAGACCGCGGACTGGGTCGTGGACCTGGGGCCTGAAGGCGGTCACCGGGGAGGGCAGATCCTCGCGACGGGCACGCCCGAGGACATTGCCGCGCATGCGGATTCGCACACGGGTCGCTTCCTCGCCAAACTGCTGCCCACCGCCAAGGCGCCGAAGCCGACCAAACCTGCGGCCGTCGCGAAGCCCGACGTCCTGCCGCCGCGCAAGTCCGCCACCAAGAAGACCGCCAAGTCCACCACGAAGAAGGCCGCCCGATGAGCGACACCCACGATACCGGCCGCAAGCTGCTGGCGAAGATTCCGATCAGCGTGCGCTGGCGCGACATGGACAGCATGGGCCACGTCAACAACGCCAAGTACATCTCGTATCTGGAAGAAGCGCGCGTACGCTGGATGCTGACCGTGCCGGACGTGTCGATGACCGACCGCATCGCCCCCGTCGTGGCCGCCAACAACATCAACTACAAGCGCCCCCTGACGTGGCCGAACGACGTGGTGGTAGAGCTCTACGTCGACCGGCTGGGCACCAGCAGCGTCACCATCGGCCACCGGATCGTGTCGGCGAAGGACGACAGCGTGCTGTATTCCGACGGCAACGTGGTGGTGGWGTGGATGGACACGCAGACCGGCCAGAGCGCGGCGCTGCCGGCGGCGATCCGCGCGGCGTCGGAGTAACCGCGGGAAGGCTGTAGGAGCGACGTGAGTCGCGACCGGAAACTCAAACAGCCATGGACTATCCGGACATCCAGCCGCTATTC
>NZ_JBGFFG010000274.1:0-4596 GCF_056175765.1 Pseudoxanthomonas sp. LjRoot204_2
ATGCAGGACTCCGCTGCCGTAGGTGTCGGCAAGGCGATTGATCAGGGTTTTCTCCGCCGGCAACAGGCGATCACGATCCACCAGGCGCCAGTTGCGCTCGTAGAGCGACAGCGCCTCGGCCGCGGGGATCTTGGCCGTGGCCGTGCGGTTCCAGGCAAGCAACTTCAGTTCGGGATAGTCGGCCAATGCGATCAGATCCATCTCTTCCTCCGCCCCCATAGCAGGGGCCTGCAGTTGTCCGCGCATGCGGCGGATATCCGCTCGCGCAAGCTCAGGGTCAGCCACATGCATTTCGCGGCCAGGCATGAAGGAGGTGTGCTGCCGCCACGCCTCCGGCGGACGGCTTGTGTGGACGAAGTCGATCACACCCAGACCTGGGATGACGTGCCGGTACGTGCGCCCGGTGGTCATGACGGTCAATTGCGCCGGCGCTTGGGCCTGCAGCCCCAAGGCATGCAAGGCGCTCTCGCCGGTGAGGTAGTAGGCGTCATCCGGACGCAGGTGGCTCACGCACTTCTCCAGCGCCCACTGGGGCTGCTGGACGAAGGGATTGGCGTACAGACCCGGCGCCAAGCGCCGGATCGTACCGGCGCGCACGTGGCGCACCATGGCCACGCGGAACGAATTGACCTTCTCGCCCGCGAACAGGCGCAGCGTGCTCTCGCTCATCAGCCAGCGCCCCTTCTGGGCGAGCTGATGCAGGATACCGTTTAGCTGGGTCGTCCTCATACGATGTATATTAACATACATCGTTTGTCACTCGCCGATCAGGGGCTCACCGTTCAGCAGGCGGACCAGGTTTTCGGTCTCCCAGGCCGCCCAGCAGAGATCCGGATGCCCCCGATTGACGAAGGGACGCAGGAAATCGATGCGATCGACGACAGCCCCAAAGGTGGTGAAGCCGCCGAAATCGACCGGCCAGGCACGGAACGGGGACGAACCGGTCATGCGGCCTGCCAGAACCAGGGCCCTGTAGAGCCTTCCCGGCAGATGGCCTCGTACTGCGGCAGGTTGGTGCCGCAGAAGCCCTCCAGCTCGCGCACGGAGTCGAACGCCGGCGATGCCTTAACCACCCCAAAGCGATCGCCTGCGTAGAAGCCATGCTCGTTCTGGGCCAGGTCCAGACCGAACCAGTCCAGCACGATGGCCAGGGCCGCGTGCTGGCGCACGAAGGAGTGCAGCAGGGCGCGCTGGCGCTCTTCCGGTACCGACAGGAAGTCGCCCCGCTCCGCGCCCAGGACCTGCAGTCGCGCCAGGCTGGCGGGCAGCCTGCCGTCGTCGGATCTGACGCCGTTGTTGCGCAGCTCGCGCTCAAGGGCGGCGATGCGCTCTTCCTGCCAGGGCCTCACGGGCGCGGCCCGTTGGACAGGCTCTCGGCGACCTCGTCGGCCGTCTTCACTGCGGTGTTGAGCACGTCGCCCAGATGGGCGTCGGGATAGCTCACATCGCACAGATCCACGCGATCGCTCTCCGGGATGCGCTCCCACACGCCCTTGGCCTGAGACAGCAGCTGGCGGATCTGCTCCATCGCTTCGCTCGGCTCCAGGTCGGAGGGCGGCGCCTTAGGCGCCGGCTTCTCCACCGGTGCGGGCGCATGGCCGCGGATCACTTCCAGGGCCGACGTGTTCAGCCCCATCATCAGATCCTTGGCCACAAACATCAGCCGGTCCGAGTGCGATGCCAGCACCGGCGCCGTCTCCAGACTGACCGGCTTGGTGACATCGCGGATCACGAAAGTCGCGCCCACGCAGTTGTTGTGCGGGGCAGCGGCCTGCGGCTCTACGCAGAAGGCCAGCAGCCTGCCTTCTGCGCGCTTGTACAGGGTTTCGGCGTGCTGATCGCCCTCGAATCCGAGTTCACGGGCGCTGTTGCGTACGTCGACGATGCGGCGACCCCAAAGGCTGTCGAGGATCTTGCCGAACTTCTCGACGTGCGCGGGCTCGGCCATGATCGCGTCGTACCCACCGACGCCCATCATGGCGTCCACGACGTCCGGATGGATGGCCAGCGGCTGCAGGACCGCGCGATGCTGCGGCGCCCAGGCGCCCAACGGCGCGGGCTTGGGCGGCGCCGGCTCGCGTAGTGCGGTCAGTGCCTGGCGATCGACGCCGGCAGCGAAGTCCTCCGCGCTCAGCATCAGGCCATCGAGCTCGGTGGCCAGGACCCGCACGTTGGCCGCATCGGTCACGTCCTTGATGATGAAGGTCGACGACACGACATTGCGACCTGCGCCGACCTGCTCGTGTTCATGGGTGAAGATCAGAGTGCGCCCGTCAACGGTCTTGCGCAGCACCTTCTGGTTCAAAGGCCCTTCCCAGTGAAGGCGCCTGAACGCATTGCGTACATCCACCAGGCGACCCTGCAAGGTCGCGTCCAACGCGTCCTGCAAGGCCAGCTTGCTGGATTCGGAGGCCAGAACAGCGGCGTAACCGCCGGCCTCCATGATCGATTCGGGGAGCTGCGGGATCGCAGATTCCTTGCGCACAGGCAAAGCGGTCGTCGAATTCATGGGCGTAGTCGTCCTCTAACTTTGGTTAGAGTATCCGAATAAACATGCATGTCAACGACGTGGGGCGGGTGCCAGAGCTACACCGCTACCCGGCGCTACGGGGTGATGTAGGGACCCCTTCGCCGCCGGCGGCCCGAGGGGCCGGCCGTGCATCTTGGCGGGGTCGCAACCGGGGTGTTAGCGCATGCGCGGGCCGGTGCCCAGCTTGTCTTCCAGCTCGCTCATCTCGATCTCGCCCGACTCCACGTCTTCCAGGATCGTGTTGTCGAAGCTGGCCTCATCTTCCGAGTCCGAGCATGCGTAACCATGCGCTTCCAGGATATCGACCTTGTCCTGACGCGACAGGCGATTGAGCGTGGGCCAGATGTTGGAAACGTCGGTCATCGGTAGATCCTCGAAAGTGGCTTCATCCTACAACGAAAGTTGCTACGCCACTACGGGCGTAGGCCTGGCGTGGGCTCTTCCTGCTCCAGCCTGGCCACATGCTGCAGGCTGGAATCCAGGTAACGGATGACGTCGAAAGCACCGGCACCGTCGAAGGCGCGAATGGCGGCGGCCGTCGTCGGGTCATCCTTGGGCAGAAACACCGCGATGCAGTGCTCCCGTGGCTTGTCCACGCTCAGGAACGGGCCAAACCCTCCCAATCCCCGGGGCATCTCGCGCACGAAATGCGTCACCTGGTTGGCCTCGAAACACTCACGCAACTCCCGGCGCATATCGCCATCGTCGCGCAACGCGTAGACCCCGAACTGCGCGTCCAACTGCCGAAGACACCGTTTGTCGATCTCCTGCCGGTGATGCGCAGCCGTGATCGGCAGCTCGATCCCCAGCTGGCCGGCGATGTATCGAATCGCGGCGAACGTATGCGACCCGTCAGAGTTCGCCAAGTAGTGCCGTCCGGGCGCCCAAGAATAGGTGCAGATGTGGTCGCTCGGCCTCCCCGCGAAGATCCGCAGGCCTTCGTGACGYATCAAGCGCCCAATCGCCTCCGGTGTGACATCCTGGATCTTGTCGGGCCCATTGGCCTGCACCCAGAGATCCAGGTCATCGAAGTCGTGCAGGTTCGACTTGGAGCACGACAGGCCGGTCACCTGGCGCACGTCCAGGGTGATCGTGCCTTCGGTCTTGACCAGCAGGCCGGCCAGCGCCGGCACATCGCGCTTGGCGCCGATGTAGCCCATGCGCGAGTGATGCCAGCCGCGCAGCTCGCCGGCGGCCAGCCGCGGCCAATCCAGCCCGCGCCCGCCGAGCATTTCCCAGCAAATAACGTCATCGCGCGAGAGCGACTGGCGCGCCTTGGGCTGCACCAGGCAATCGGAGTGGTTGCGTAGTACGTCCCGCACCGAGGGGACTGCGCGGCCAATGGACCAGGGCCCGGAAAGGATCTTGCTGAGGTTCATGCGTTCTTCTTTTTGCGAGCGGCCATTATGGCCGCAGGCCCGGGGACAGATCTTCTTCGTCTTCCAGATCGGGACCTGGATCGCAGTTGAGTGACTGCGACACCAGCTCGAAGGCCGTCTCCGTCGCCGCAATACGGCCATCCAGGAACGGCACGATGTGCACCACGCGGTGCGGCGAGAACGCGGCATGGACGCGGTCCAGCTCCGGCACAGCGCTCTTGGCGATCCCCTCATCGAACAGTGTCCAGTTGCGGCGCGCCGGTATCGGCGGCTGATACTGCAGGACCGCCATGCCCGCCACGCGCGGTCGATCGATTCGCTCGATCACGCGCTCATTGGCGTCGAGGATCAGGTATCCCGTCCCCGGAAGGGTGATGTCGAACTGCTCGCGCAAGCGCCGCCACGCGATCAGCTCCATCCCCAACTCATCGCGGCGCTCTTCGGTCGTCATGACCACTACGTTCTCCCTCGTTTCACCCACGTTAGAAGCCCACTGCGACTTTCATCGCCTCTTCGCGCTCTTCGTCCAGCGACGGCGCCGGCGCGTGCCGGCCGCGCTTGAACATGGGCATGCTGTCCATGACCACATCGCGCATGGCATCGGTGATGCGCATGCTATGCAGCTCCGTCATCGGAGCATCCCGGCCTACAAAGACCGCCACACCCTCTTCCAGGAGTGCCTTGGCT
>NZ_JBGFFG010000275.1:0-4593 GCF_056175765.1 Pseudoxanthomonas sp. LjRoot204_2
TCGCTTGGGTCAGCACGCTGTAGTTGTCCTGCGTGTGCGCCTTGCGGTCCACGCCGCCGGCAAGCACGACCGCCACACCCGGTGATCGCGCACGGCAGTCGGCGGAAGGCGTCACCCGACTTTCCAGCGAATGCACCAGCAGGTTGGCCACCCAGGGTGTCATGGCGATGAAGGACACCACGATCACGCCCATGCAGACCGCGCGCCACAGGCGCATGCGGGGTCGCCACGCGAGCGAGACCGCCAGGCCGACGAGCGCCAGCAGCAGCCATGACAGCGGCGACAGCCACCACATCAGGCGCGTGACTCCCGCGGGTGCGCGGTCATGCGGCGCTCCGCGTCCGCCAGTGGCGTGCCAGGTCGCGCAGGCGCGCGTCCAGCATCAGTACCGGCAATACGTAGAGCAACACCCACAGGCCACCTGCCGCGAACAGCCTTGCCCACGGCGACGCCAACCCGAACAGGCCGCTTCCTTCCACCGCCAGCACGAACGCCAGTCCCGCACCGCCCGCCACGCTCCACGCGCGCAGATCGGGGCGGTAGCGCAGGTCGCGCGGGCACAGCAGGTAAAGCCCGAACCCCAGCACGGAGAAACTGGCCACCGTGGCCCACGTCGCGCCCAGATAGCCATGCGCGGGGATCAGCCACAGGTTCAGCAGCGCGTTCAACGCGGTGGCCGCCAGCGTCATGTAAAGCACCGTCTTCGAACGCTTGTGCAGCAACAGGCCATAGCCGCCGATTTCCAGCAGCGGGTACAGCGCATACAGCGCTCCCAGCCAGGCGAACACGGCGCCGGAGGGTGCCTTGTCGGCGCCGCTGATGGCCTGCACGGCTTCGCTGCCGATGCAGCCGATGGCCACGGCGATACCGACCGACGCGTACGTCATGGGGAACAGCACCTTGGCCTTGAGCGCGCGCACCGCCTCCGCACCCCCGGTCTCCCAGCTGCGATTGGCCACCGGAATGAACGACTCCGACAGCGCCGCGCTCATCAGCAGGCTGACCTGCAGCGCCAGCGAGTAGCCGATGGTGAAGATGCCCACCGCGGCGAAATCCCCGGTGATCCCCTTCAGCATCAGCCGGCCGATGGAAATCAGCAGCACCGTGGCGATCTCGTTCACCACCAGCGGCATGCCGTAACCCAGCGTCCTGCGCATCTGCGACCAGTCCAGCTGGCGCGAGAACGAGAGGTGCTTGCGCACCCAGTACACGTAGAACACCACCACGATGCCGGCGGCCAGCATCTTGCCGCCGTAGGCCGCCATGGCGGAGCGTTCCAGCCAGGCGACCGCGCCCACCATCAGCACCAGTTCCAGCCATCGCCACGCCACCCGGGTAACCATCAGCACGCCGGAGTGCTCGCCTGCGCGCAGCACCATCTGCACCAGGCTGACGAACACCTGCAGCGGCACCATCATCACCGCCATCCACAGCACCGGCGAGAACGAGACGCCGCCGAACCAGTCCACGCACGCGAACACCGTGATGCCCACCGCCCAGATGCCGCACGACACCAGCAACGGCAGCAGGAACATGTTGGTGGCGAACCCCGGCAGCGCGCGGGCTTCGTCCTGGTAGGGATAGAAGCGCAGGATGGCGTGCTGCGCGCCCAGCTTCGCCACGGCGACGCCGATCATCAGCCACGTCTCGTAGTAGCCGAGGATGCCGTACTGCGTGTTGTCCAGCAGCCGCRTCAGCAGCGGGAACGACACCAGGCCGGCGACCATGACCAGCAGGCTGGCCGAGGAGTAGCGCAGGTAGTGCGCGCCCACGCTTCGCTTTCGCGGCGCCGTCGTGCCGTCTTCGCGGCTCATGGCGCGGGCTTGCCGCGAAAGACGGCGGGCAGGGGCTGGGAAGAAACGGCGTCAGGCATCACGGGTACAACGCACAAAGGCGCGCCGGTCGGTCATGGCCGGGCTGCCTGTACCCCCGCGACGCAGGCGGCGAAGCGCTGCGCGAGCTCCGGCTGGTCGATGAAGTCGTGGTGACGGCCGGGTAGCGTGTACACCTCGATCCGGCCTTCCACCCACCCGCGCCAGCCCAGCGCGTCATCGTCCTCGTGCCCACGCAGGGGGGTCCGGAACAGGGCGACGTCGCCCGGATAGGGGTGCGGCCGATACGAGGCGAGCGCTTGGTGATGGGCGCGCTCGACCTGTTGCAGGCGTACCTGCTGCGGCAAGGGAAGTCCCGGCGAACGCCGGTGGCGCCAGCCCGCACGCGGCGAGTCCCACAGCCGCACGCGCAGGCGACGGAGGAGTTCGGTCCATGGCGTGTGCGCCAGCGCTTCGCGCCAAAGCGGCACGCGCCGCCACCACCGGCGATGCATCAGGCCGGGCCCGAACGTATCGAACATCGCCAGCAGCACCATCTCGCGCCCAGACGCACGCAGCAGGCGCGCCGTTTCCAGCGCGAGTACACCCCCCATCGACCCGCCTGCCAGCATCAGCGGGCCCTGCGGCCGCGCGGCCTGGATCGCGGTGGCATAGGCGTCGGCCATGGTCTCCACACGTGTCGAAGCGGCCGACATCCCGTCGAGACCCGCCGCCTGCACGCCGAAAACCGGCTGCCACGATGGCAACGCGTCGAGCAGCGGCATGTAATTGAGCACGTTGCCGCCGACGGCATGCACGAGGAACAACGGTATGCCGTGCCCGCCGGCACGCAGGGTCACCAGGCACCGTCCGTCCGCGACCGCGACACCTTCGCCCTCGCCGGCCACCGCCACCGTCGCCTCGATGGCCTGCGCAAGCGTGGCCACGGTGGGATGCGCGATCAGCGTGGCCAGCGGCAGGTCCACGCCATGCCGCCGGTGGAGTTCGTTGAACATGCGCACGGCCAGCAGCGAGTAGCCACCGGACTCGAAGAAATCGTCATCCACCCCGACCTCGGACCGCTGCAGCAATCGCGCCCACTGTTCGCAGAGTTCGCGCTCAAGCGGCGTGCGGGGCGCGACGCGGCGACGCAGCGGCGTGGAGGCATCCAGCGTGGGCGGCGGCAGCGCGCGCCGGTCGATCTTGCCGTTGGGCGTCTTCGGCAGGCGTTCCAGTACTTCGATGTAGTGCGGACGCATGTAGGCCGGCAAGGCAGCCGTCAAGCGCTGGCGGAGGCGTTGCTCCACCCCGGCCGGCTCGGCCGCCGTCGACGCATACAGCACAAGCACCTGGTCGCCGCCGTCTAGGGTACGCACGACCGCCACGCACTCGGTGACGCCGTCGTCGCCCGCCGCCGCTTCGATGTCGCCCGGTTCGATGCGGTACCCGCGCAGCTTGATCTGCTCGTCCGCGCGCCCGTGGAAGTGGAGCCGCCCCGCATGCAGGCGGCCCAGGTCGCCGGTGCGGTACATGCGCGAGCCGTCATCGGCGAAGGGATCGCGGACGAACCGCTCGCTGCTCAGGTCGGGCCGATGCAGATATCCATCRGCAACCCCTGCGCCGCCGATCCATATCTCTCCCAGCGCGTGCGGCAGGGCCGGTCGCCGCTGTCCATCCAGCAGATAGAAGCGCGTGCGGGCGACCGGTTGTCCCAACGGCACGGTGTCCTCGCTTCCGTCGATGCGATGAAGGCTCGACCATACGGTCGTTTCCGTCGGCCCATACATGTTCCAGAGTTCGCGGCATTGCCCGTGCAGCGTACGCGCCAGCGGAAGCGGCAACGCTTCGCCGCCGACCAGCAGGCGCAGGGGCGCGAGCACCTCGGTGCGTCCCACCTCCTGCAGCAGCGCCATCAGCGACGGCGTGGTCTGGAACAGCGTGCATCCGTGCCGCTCGATCAAGCGGCACAGGGCTTCGGGGTCGCGATGTTCCGCATCGTCGGCGATCACCACCTGCGCGCCGCAGACCAGCGGCAGGTACAGCTCGAGCGCGGCGATGTCGAACGAGAGCGTGGTCGCCGAGCACACCACGTCGTCACGGGTACAGCCCGGCTGTTCGCGCATCGTGGCCACGAAGTTGACCAGGTTGCGATGCAGGATCCGCACCCCTTTCGGTTCACCGGTCGAGCCGGACGTGTACAGCACGTAGGCCGCATCGTCTTCCGCGACCCGGGGCAGCGCTCCGTCCTCACCGGTCGACTGCACTTCCGCCAACGTGAGCAACGCCCGACCTTCCGCCAGTCCGTCGGGCAGCGCCGCGCCCTCGCCGACCAGAAGCGTGCGCAGGCCGGCATGGTCGGCCATGTGCCGCAGGCGCTGGGGAGGAAAGGCCAGGTCCAGTGGCACGTAGGCCGCCCCGGCGCGCAGCACCGCCACGACCGCCACCAGCATGTCCAGCGATCGCGGCAGCGCGATGCCGACCAGATCGCCACGCCCGATGCCACGCGCGGCAAGTCCGCCCGCTGCGGCGCGCGTGCGCTGGTCGAGCGTCGCGTACTCGATCGAATGGGGCCCGCATGCGGCGGCCTTACGCGCCGGATGCGCGGCGAAGGCCTGTTCCAGCATCGCCACCAGGGACGGGGCATCCCCGCCCGGCGGTGCGATGTCGTTGACGAGCGCGAAGTTCGCCAGCGGCTGCGAGGACGTCAGGTCGATGGACTGGATAGCCGCCTCGTTCCCTGACGCGACTTCCTCCAGCAGGCGCAGGTACAGGCCCACCCAGT
>NZ_JBGFFG010000276.1:0-4551 GCF_056175765.1 Pseudoxanthomonas sp. LjRoot204_2
TCCAGCCGCTGCTCAAGCTCACTCCCTTGCAGTGGGCGATGTTTCGGGCGATGGCCGGGACGACCTTGTCTTCCTGTACCTGCGCCACGCCCCTAATCCGATAAACAACCGTACGGAAATCTACGTCGCCCACCAGCTCAGCGACGGTCGTCTTGATGCGGCAGTCAGGATTGCTGACTCGGGCAACAATCTCTCGCACCAGCTCCTGGTCGCCGACCTGGACCGCGATGGTGTAGGCGATATCATCACCGCCACCGTTAATGGCGTCATGACACTTCGCTCGCATGCGGATGGCACGTTTACCTCGAACACCACTGTCGTTGGCGACCCATTCGACATCGTAGTGACCGACGTCGATCGCGATGATTACCTAGACGTTTTGGTCGACTCAAGCGATACGTTAGCCACCGTTATTCACGGGGACGGTGATGGTTCCTTCGACCGCGTATCAACGTTGCCATTGCCCTCGGCTGCCGCTCGAACGACGGGCGATGTCACGGGAGATGGCTTGGATGATCTGATTCTGGGTACGATCTTCAACAGGCCCCTGGAGGAGTTCCGGATCTATCCAGCACTGGCCTCAGGGGGGTATGCCACTCCGGTGGTGCGCTCCCTGCCACTGGGATCCAACCATACGTCATCGCTCGTCGTTGGCGACTTCAATGGCGACGGCCGCGGTGACCTGGTGTTGGATGAAGCGAGAAACGGAGCGAACCTTCGCCTGTATATCCAAGATTCGCAGGGCAACCTCGCCTCCAGCGTCGAAATTACCCGGTACTCGAGCTCCGGCCCCATGATCGCCGTAGACCTCGATCGCGATGGTCGGACCGACCTGGCAAAGGCGCACACCGGATGGAGCTACATCGGGTACTACCTTCAGACCAGTGAGGGCCTGGCCCCGGAAACCCTCATCAATGCCTACCAGAGCATGGGGCGGCTTTACTACTTCGCCGCAGGCGATCTCAACCATGACGGATGTGTGGATCTGGCAATCGCTCGGGGAAGTCAATCTCCTGTGTTTGTGTACGGCCAAGGATGCGCACCACCACGCGTTGCCGCTTGCTGCTCCCGATCGCTCGCCGTGGAGGATCCCGTGGCCCGCGTAGCGAGCCAGACATCTCGGCTGGCACGACCCGACAGCGGTGCGCGCGCCAATAGCGGAGAAAATCCGATACGGAACGCAGGCCCGCGTCCTGTGCGCGACGAGCGCGGCACACGTGATGTGCCACGCAAGCAGGTCTACATACCGTTCCTGAATCCGTAGCTGCACCCCTCAGGTTACAGCGACACTCCTCACCCCGCCGCCACAAACCTCAACCCCACCCCAGGCTCCGTCGCGATATACCTTGGCGCTGTCGCGTCATCACCCAGCTTCTGCCGCAACTTGCCCACCAGGATGCGCAGGTAATGCGTGTCGTCCTGGTGGGTGGGGCCCCAGAGTTCGCGCAGCAGTTGCGGTTGGGTGACCACGCGGCCGGGGTGTTGCAGCAGCAGGGCTAGCAGGGCGAATTCCTTGCGGCTCAGCGCGACGGGTTCGCCGTCCAGCGTCACTTCGCGGCGGCCGAGGTCGACGTGCAGGTGGCCGTCGTCGAACAGCGGCATGGCCGCATCGCTGGCGGCGATGCGCGTGCGCAGCAGGCCGCGGATTCGCGCCATCAGCTCCTGCACGCCGAACGGTTTGGTGACGTAGTCGTTCGCGCCGCCATCGAGCGCGGCGACTTTCTCCGCTTCGCCGTCGCGCACGGTCAGCATGATGACCGGCACCTGCGACCATTGCCGCAGTTCGCGCAGTACCTCGTGGCCGTCCAGGTCGGGCAGGCCGATGTCCAGCACCACCAGGTCGGCACCCTGCGCCGCCAGCTCGGCCAGTCCGGCATGGCCACTCTCGGCCAGCGCCACCACATAGCCCTGCGCGCGCAGGCTGATGTCGAGGAAACGCCGGATCTGCGGCTCGTCGTCGATCACCAGGATGCGGGCCGGCGGTGCGGACGCGGGGGGTGGCGCGGTGTAGGTCAAGCCGGTGCCTGTGGTGCGGGAGTGAGCAGCGGCAGGGTAATCCGGATCACCGTGCCGCGGCCATCCGGCCCGGGCAGCGCCTGCACGCTGCCGCCGTGCGCGCCCACCATGCCCTGGCAGATCGCCAGTCCCAGACCGGTGCCGTGGCGGCCACGGTCGCCGCGCTCCACGCTGTAGAACATGTCGAAGATGCGCGCGCGCTCGTCTTCCGGAATACCGGGTCCCCGGTCGCGCACGTCGATGCGCAAGGCACCGTCGATCAACTTCGCGTCGACCTGCACCGGTTCGTTCGGCGGCGAGAACTTCGCGGCGTTCTCCAGCACGTTGAACACGGCCTGCTCGATCAGGGCCGGATGCACCCAGATCGTCGGCACGTCCGCGGCGATCGTGGTCTGCACGCGCACGTCCGGCTGGTAACGCTGCAGGCGCGAGACCGCCGAGCCGAGCAGTTCGTCCACGCCGATCCAGTCGCGGTTGAGCGTCAATCCGCTATGGCCCAGCCGCGTCATGTCGAGCAGGTTCTGGATGTAGCGGTCCAGCCGCTCGCCTTCCTGCTGGATGGTGTCGAGCAGGCTGCGTCGATCGCCTTCGCTGATCGCACTCCAGTAGCTGGCCAAGCTGCTGGCCGAACCGATCATCGAGGCGAGCGGCGAGCGCAGGTCGTGCGACACCGACGACAGCAGCGCCGACCGCAGGCGTTCGGTCTCGCCACTGACGCGCGCGTCTTCCAGCTCCGTCACCAGCCGCGTGCGCACCACCGCCTGCGCGATGTCTTCCGTCATCGCTTCCGCCAGCCGCCGCTGCTCCGGCAGCAGGCGGGCGGCGTCCTCGAAACGCAGCCCCACCACCCCGAGGCTGGCGCGGTCGCCGCGCAGCGGCAGGAACCAGCGCGCCGCGCCCGCCAGCGTGTCGGTATGGCGTCCGGTCGGTTGTCCGTGCTGCTGCGCCCAGTCGCTGGCGGCACGGTCGATCTCGCTCAGCGTGGCGTCGACGGGCTCTTCGCGCCCCTGCACGCGCAGCCAGGCATCGGCGCCGAGTGCGCGCTCCAACGCCTTGCGGCCGGCGACCAGCACCTGGCCCAGGTCGGCGGCGCCGGCCAGGTCGCGGCCCAGGGCCTGCAATGCCGTGGCCTGCGCATTGGCCGCACGCAGCGCGACCACCTGCATGCGCAGGCGCGAGGCCAGGCGTCCTGCAACGAGGGCCGCCACCAGGAACAGGAACACCGTGGCCACACCTTGGCGCGCGCCGATGTTGAAGGTGAAGCGCGGTTCGATGAAGAAGAAGTTGTAGGCCAGGAAGCTCAACAGTGCGGCCACCACGGCGGCGGTCATGCGCGTGCGTGCGGCCACCAGCACCACCGCGACGATGAAGACCATCGACAGATCTTCCAGCCCTACCCAGCGCTCGGCCAGCCAGGCGACGCCCACTGACAGGACCGAGGCCGTCGCCGCGAAGCCCAGCTCCTCCCGGGGCAGCCAGCCGTTCGGACCGGCACTGCCACGGCGCGAACGCGCGCGCGCTTCCGGCGTGCTGATGATGACCAGCTCGTAGTGCACGCCGCGCTGCAGGATCTGCTGCGTCAGCGTGCGGTTGATCATGCGCGCGAACGGCCGTTCGCGCGTACGCCCCAGCACCAGTGTGGAGGCTCCGCTCTGGGTGGCATGGTCGAGCAGCGCATCGGGAATGCGCGCACCGCGCAGCACCTCGGTGTCCGCGCCCAACCGACGCGCCAGCGCGAAGGCCTGGTCGATCTCGCGCTGCTGCGCCTCGTCCACCGTGTCCGACACCTGCACGGTCACCACGCTCCACGGTGCATCGCGCCGTTCGGCGATGCGGCGCGCGGCACGCACCAGGTACTCGGACTGGCCGCGTCCGTCGATGGCCACCAGCACCCGACGACGCAGCGGCATGCCGGGCAGGCCACGCGCAGCCTGGTCTTCGCGCAGGTCGGCGTCGACACGGTCGGCCGCCGTCTGCATGGCCAGTTCGCGCAATGCGATCAGGTTGGAGGGCGAGAAGAACGCCTGCAACGCCTGCGACGCCTGTTCCGGCAGGTACACCTTGCCCTGGTGCAGGCGTTCGATCAGTTCGCGCGGCGGCAGGTCCACCAGCACGATGTCGCGCAGCCGGTCGAACACGGCGTCCGGCACGGTTTCGCTGACGCGCACGCCGGTGATCCGGTGGACGACATCATTGAGGCTCTCCAGGTGCTGGATGTTGATCGTGGTGTGGACGTCGATGCCGGCATCGAGCAGTTCGATCACGTCCTGCCAGCGGCGCTCGTGGCGGCTGCCCGGCGCGTTGCGGTGGGCGAGTTCGTCCACCAGCGCGATCTGCGGGCGACGCGCCAGCAGCGCATCCAGGTCCATCTCCTCCAGCCAACGACCTTGGTAGGCCACGCGCTTGCGCGGCAGGATGTCCAAGCCTTCGGTCAGCGCGGCGGTCTCGCCGCGCCCGTGCGTCTCCACGATGCCCACCACTACGTCGCGGCCCTGGCGACGCAGCTCGCGCGCCCGCGACAGCATGGTGTAGGTC
>NZ_JBGFFG010000277.1:0-4551 GCF_056175765.1 Pseudoxanthomonas sp. LjRoot204_2
CCCCTCGTAGTCGCGCACGGGGACCACGGCCTGGACCTTCTCTCCCGGTTCCAGCGGGATCCAGTTGATGATCGGGCGGCCGCGCGCATTGGAACCGGCTTCCGGCAGCTGGTAGACGGGCAGCCAGAACACCTTGCCGCTGCTGGTGAAGGTCAGCAGCGTGTCGTGCGTGTTGACCAGCCACAGCTGGTCGATGAAATCCTCTTCCTTGGTCGCCGCCGCGCTGCGGCCACGGCCACCGCGCTTCTGCGCGCGGTAGGCGCTGGCGGGCTGCCGCTTGGCGTAGCCCGCGTGCGACAGCGTGACCACCATGTCTTCCGGCGCGATCAGGTCCAGGATGTCGAGGTCTTCTTCGCTGTGGCGGATCTCGCTGCGGCGCTCGTCGCCGAACTCGGCCTTGACGTTCAGCAACTCGTCGCGGATCACCTGCAGCAGCACGTCCGGGTTCTCGAGGATGCGGATCAGCCCGGCGATGGTCTCCAGCAGCTGGCGGTATTCCTCTGTCAGCTTTTCCTGCTCCAGGCCGGTCAGGCGGTGCAGGCGCATTTCCAGGATCTGCGTGGCCTGGGCCTCGCTGAGCTGGTAGCGGCCGTCGACGAAACCGATCGCAGCGGGCAGGTCCTCCGGACGCGAGGCTTCGGCGCCGGCGGCGGCGAGCAGCGCGCCCACCAGGCCCGGCTCCCAGGTCTTGGCGAGCATGCGCTCGCGCGCTTCCTGCGGGTTGGCCGACGTCTTGATCAGCTCGATCATCTCGTCGATGTTCGCGAGCGCGACCGTCAGGCCTTCCAGGATGTGGGCGCGGTTGCGCGCCTTGCGCAGTTCGAAGATGGTCCGGCGGGTCACCACTTCGCGGCGGTGGCGGACGAAGGCTTCCAGCATCTGCTTCAGGTTGAGCAGCTGCGGGCGGCCATCGACCAGCGCGACCATGTTGATGCCGAACACCGATTCCATCGGCGTCTGCAGGTACAGGTTGTTGAGGACGACCTCGGCCGATTCGCCGCGCTTGACCTCGATGTAGATGCGCATGCCGTCCTTGTCGGACTCGTCGCGCAGCTCGCTGATGCCTTCGAGCTTCTTTTCCTTCACCAGCTCGGCAATCTTCTCGATCAGCCGCGCCTTGTTCACCTGGTACGGGATCTCGGTGACGATGATCGACTCGCGACCGTTGTCGTCGTTGACCTCGATGTCGGCCTTGGCGCGCATGCGCACGCGGCCGCGGCCGGTGCGGTAGCCGGCGATGATGCCGGCGGTGCCGTTGATGATGCCGCCGGTGGGGAAATCCGGGCCGGGGATGTACTGCATCAACCCGTCGACGTCGAGTTCGGGGTTGTCGATCAGCGCAATCAGGCCGTTGACCACTTCCGACAGGTTGTGCGGCGGGATGTTGGTGGCCATGCCCACCGCAATGCCGGCCGAACCGTTGACCAGCAGGTTCGGGAAGCGCGTCGGCAGGACCGTCGGTTCCTGTTCCTTCTCGTCGTAGTTGGGCTGGAAATCGACGGTTTCCTTGTCGATGTCCGCCAGCAGCTCATGGGTGAGCTTCGCCATGCGGGCTTCGGTGTAACGCATGGCGGCGGCGGAGTCGCCGTCGACCGAACCGAAGTTGCCCTGGCCATCGACCAGCATGTAGCGCAGCGAGAACGGCTGCGCCATGCGCACCAGCGTGTCGTAGACGGACTKGTCGCCGTGCGGGTGGTACTTACCGATCACGTCACCGACGATGCGGGCGGACTTCACGTGCGGCTTGTTGGCGTGGTTGCCCAGTTCGTTCATGGCGAACAGGACGCGCCGGTGGACGGGCTTCAGTCCGTCGCGGACATCCGGAAGCGCGCGCCCCACGATCACGCTCATCGCGTAATCGAGATAGCTGCGACGCATCTCGTCTTCGAGGTTGACGGGGATGATTTCCTTGGCGGTCTCGGCCATTCGGGTTCCGTGTTTCTCTGATTGTCTCGGGCCTGAATCCGGGCCAAAACACGCCTAGCCGACGAAGGTCGGCGAGGCAGCGACAGGCGGGGATTCCGGCGGGTTCTGCAACCGGTGGAGTGTACCACAGCAGGCGCGCCAGACCGACGGTTTCAGCCGGGGAAACAAGCACTTATGCGCCTGCTCGCCCTACCCGGGAAGCGGTGGCCGACGCGGCCGCCCATCCAGTCCCGGGCAGCTCCGTTCGGGAACGAAAAAGCCCGGCCGAGGCCGGGCTTTTCGCTGGAACTGGTGGGCGGTACAAGTTTCGAACTTGTGACCCCTGCCGTGTGAAAGCAGTGCTCTACCGCTGAGCTAACCGCCCGAAATCATCGGGGCGCGAATGATAGCCGTCGACCGGGGGGGCGGTCAACGCAGCCGCCGGTCAGCGGTCCTTGGTGTCGCACAGTGCACTGACCCGCCGCGGCGGCGCGAAACAGTCGCTGCGCGCATCCGGCCAGAAGTCGCGGAACACCGCGTGCGTGGGGACCCCCGCCAGCAGCTCGCCCGGCGCCAGGAACTTGTACAGCGCTGCCAGTGAACGCACTTCGATGGGCGACACCCGCCTCAGGATGTGCTCGGGCCCCAGCTGCTGCGGATGCTCGAGGCCGGCCGCGCACAGCATGTCGCGCAGGGCCTTCAGCGTGTTGTCGTGGAACTGCTGCACGCGCACGGACTTGTCGGACACATCCAGGTGCTTCCAGCGCTTCGGGTCCTGGGTGGCGACACCGGTCGGGCAACGGTCGTTGTGGCAGCTCTGCGCCTGGATGCAGCCCAGCGCGAACATGAACCCTCGCCCGGCGTTGCACCAGTCCGCCCCCATCGCCATGGTCCGGGCGATGTCGAAGCCACTGATGATCCTGCCTGCCGCACCGATCCGGATGCGGTCGCGCAGGTTGAGTCCAACCAGCGTGTTGTGGACCAGCAGCAACGCCTCGTGCATCGGCACGCCGACATGGTCGATGAATTCAGCGGGTGCGGCGCCCGTACCGCCTTCCGCCCCGTCCACCACGATGAAGTCCGGCAGCAGCCCGGTCTCGTGCATCGCCTTGGCGATGCCAAACCACTCCCAGGGGTGCCCGATCGCCAGCTTGAAGCCGGTGGGCTTGCCACCCGACAGCTCGCGCAGGCGAGCGATGAACTGCAGCAGTTCCACCGGCGTCGAGAACGCGGAGTGCTTCGCCGGCGAGACGCAGTCGTGCCCCATCGGCACGCCGCGCGTGGCGGCAATCTCCGCGCTGACCTTGGCGGCCGGCAGYACACCGCCGTGGCCGGGCTTGGCGCCCTGCGACAGCTTCACCTCGATCATCTTGACCTGCGGCGACCGCGCGTTCTCGGTGAAGCGTTGTTCGTCGAATCGCCCCTGGTCGTCACGGCAACCGAAGTACCCGGAGCCGATTTCCCATACGAGGTCCCCGCCCTTCTCGCGGTGATACGCAGAGATCGAACCTTCGCCAGTGTCATGGTAGAAATTGCCGCGTCGCGCGCCTTCGTTCAGTGCACGCACCGCGTTGGCGGACAGCGAGCCGAAGCTCATCGCCGAGATGTTGAACACGCTCGCCGAATACGGCTGCGCCGTACCCGCGCCGATGACGACGCGGAAGTCGTGCGAGTCCACGCTCGCGGGCGCCATCGAATGGTTGATCCATTCGTAATCCACGCCATAGACATCCTGCTGGCTGCCGAACGGGACCACGTCGCTGACACCCTTGGCACGCTGGTAGACCAGCGCGCGCTGCTGCCGCGAGAACGGCACCTCGGCGGTATCGCCCTCGATGAAATACTGGCGGATCTCGGGACCGACCGATTCCAGTCCGTAGCGGAAATGCGCCAGCACCGGATAGTTGCGGCGCAGCGTGCTGCGCGTCTGCAGCACGTCCCAGGTACCGAGCAGCGCCAAGGCACCGAAGACGGCGACACCCCACCACGCGACCGGCCAGGCCAGCGCGAGTGCCAGCGAAACGAAGGCCAGCACGAGGCTGGCGGCATAGGCGAGGTAACGCTGCATCGGCAGTCTCCCGAGGGCCAGCGTCGATTCTATGCCATGCCCTGCGACGGCATGCCGCAGGCGTCCCGCACGGTTGATCCGGATCAATGCCCGCACCCATGCGCAATGCGAGGTTGACATCACCACAACCGGGAGAGCCCGACATGCATCCGATCCTGCGCGAAATCCTGATGGAACCCGTCGGCTGGCTGGCCATCGGCGGCAGCATCGTCATGGTGGGAATCAGCGTCTTCGTGGCGCTGTTCGTCCGGCGCAAGGTGCGCGAAGAAGAGAAGAAGCGGCAGCGCTGAGGCGATAACGCGTGCGTGGTGCCCGGAGCCGGAATCGAACCGGCATGGCCTTGCGGCCGGCGGATTTTAAGTCCGATGCGTCTACCAGTTTCGCCATCCGGGCCCGGGGATAGCCTGCCTCACTGAGGCCGCCTTGGAAAGCGGCGTGCATGCGAATGCCAGGAACGACGAAGCCCCGCGGGCGGGGCTTCGTGCGTGCTCGACGAGGAGCATGTATGGAGCGGGAAAAGGGACTCGAACCCTCGACCCCGACCTTGGCAAGGTCGTGCTCTACCAACTGAGCTATTC
>NZ_JBGFFG010000278.1:0-4535 GCF_056175765.1 Pseudoxanthomonas sp. LjRoot204_2
GAAGAAACGCTGCGCGACCAGGTCACGGGCCTGCCCAACCTCAAGGCGTTGCGTGGGCGCATGGAAAGGCCACTGCCGCGCACGGAGCTGGGCTACCTGTTGCTCGACCAGACCGACACGCTGGTGGCCGGCTTCGGGCTGGACACCCAGGCGCAGGCGATGAACGCGACCGCGCGGCGGGTGGACGACCTGGTCGAGGCGTACTACGTCGGCACGGGCCAGTTCGCGCTGCTGCCGCGCCCGGGGCGCGACGCCGACCTGTGGGAACGCGTGATGGCCCGCGTCGAACATGCGGAGATCGATGTCGACGGCGAACCGATACGGCTGCTGCCGTACCTCGGCGTCGCGGCGTTCAACGGCGCGCACGCGAGCGTGATCGACCGCGCCGTGCTGGCCGCGTCGCACCTGGCGTTCGAGGCGCGCCAGCACGGGGAACTGCGGCCGCGCTACAGCGACATCGGCGACACCCAGTTGCGGCGCACGCACCGCCGACAACTGCACGACGCCACCGAAGCCCTGGCCAGCCTGCGCAGCGAGCGCGTGGTGCTGTACTTCCAGCCCATCCGCGATCTGGTGGAGGACATGCAGGGCGAGCCCCGGCCGCTGGCGGGCGAAGTGCTGTGCCGACTGATCGACGAGCGCGGCGACATCATGTCGCCGGCGCGCTTCATGGCACCGCTGGAGGCGGCGGGGCGGGGCGCCGAACTGGACCTGGCGGTCATGCGCGCGCTGTTCCGGCTGCTGCGCAAGACACCGGCCGCGCTGCCGCATTGCCGCGAGATCGCCATCAACCTGACCGGACAGAGCCTGGCGTCGATGAGCTTCCAGGTCGAGTTGCGCACCTTGCTGGCGGGTTCGCCGCTGCCGATGCACGCGCTGTGCTTCGAAGTCACCGAAACCGCGGCCATCTCCAACACCGCGGCGGCCAGCCACCTGCTGGCCGACCTGCGCGCGCTGGGCTGCCACATCGCCATCGACGATTTCGGTACCGGCATGCAGAGCTTCGCGCGCCTGCGGGAGCTGCCGGTGGACGTGATCAAGATCGATGGTTCGTTCGTGCGCAACGTGGCGCAGCTCGGGAAGGACTACGCCGTGGTGCAGGCCTCGGTGGCGGTGGCGAAAGCCTTCGGCGCGGTCACCGTGGCGGAGTTCGTCGAGGACGAGGACACGGAATACTGCCTCCGCCGCTTGGGCGTGCACCGCGTGCAGGGGTATCTCTACGGCGCGCCGCGGCCGCTCGCCGACGTGCTGGCGGAAACGGCCGCCGAGGCCGCCGCCTCGCGCGAGTGAGGCGGCGGCTCAGGCACTCGTGCGCTGCGGGCGGTAGGGCGGCGTGGACATCACCATTTCGGCCAGCGAGAACGCGAGTTCGCGTTCGGCCAGCACGGCGCCGTCGGCGCCGTGTTCCAGCAGGTGCTTCACTTCGCCGTCGCTGTGCGCGCGCGCCAGCAAGGTCAGCGAAGGGTTGATCGCGCGCAGCTTGGCCAGCGTCTCGCCGGCTTCCAACGGCTGGGGGATCGCCAGCACGGCGATCTTGGCGCGCTCCGGGTGCGCTTCCGCCAGCACGCGGTCGGCGGCCGCACTGCCGCGGATCGCGGGAATGCCCGCATCGTGTGCGCGGGCGACGTGGTCGCCGTTGTCGTCGATGACGATCAACGGCACGCCCCGGTCGCGCAGGACGCGTGCCAGCTCGCTGCCCACGCGGCCGTAGCCGATGATGATGGCGTGGTCGGTGACGTCCAGCGACGGACCGGGCGGCACCTCGGGTTCGATCGGCAAGGGTGCCAGCGCTTCCTGCTTCGTCTGCCAGCGGTCCAGCCACGAGAACAGGAACGGGTTGGCGATGATGGACAGCAGCGAGCCGGCCAGGATCAGGTCGCGTCCGTCCGGCGGCAGGATCTTCAATGCCACGCCCAGCGCGGCCAGGATGAAGGAGAACTCGCCGATCTGCGCCAGGCTGACCGAAATGGTCAGCGCCGTGCCGGTCGGATGCTTGAACGCCTTGACGATGTAGTACGCCGCGACCGACTTGCCCAGCACGATGATGCCGAACGTGGCCAGCACCTGCCACGGATGGGCCACCAGGATGGCCGGGTTGAACAGCATGCCGACCGAGACGAAGAACAGCACCGCGAACGCGTCGCGCAGCGGCAGCGAGTCGTTGGCGGCCTTGTGGCTGAGCTCCGATTCGTTGAGCAGCATGCCGGCGAAGAACGCGCCCAGCGCGAACGACACGCCGAACAGCGTGGCCGAGCCGAACGCCACGCCCAGCGCGATCGCCAGTACCGACAGGGTGAACAGCTCGCGCGAACCGGTGGCGGCGATCTTCTCCAGCGTCCACGGGATGACGCGCYGACCCACCACCAGCATGAAGGCGACGAAGGCGCCCAGCTTGATGAAGGTCCAGGCGATGGCCACCATGAACGTGCCGAAGCTGGCACCTTCGGCCTGGGCTTCCGGCCCGAATGCCTCCGCCAGCACCGGCAGCATCACCAGCGCCAGCACCATCACCAGATCCTCGACGATCAGCCAGCCCACCGCGATGCGGCCGCGCCTGGTCTCGAGCAGGCGACGTTCCTCCATCGCACGCAGCAGTACCACCGTGCTCGCCACCGACAACGCCAGCCCGAACACGAAGCCGTTGAGCGGTGTCCAGCCCATGCCCCACGCCAGCGCCCACCCCAAGCCGGTCGCGACCACGATCTGCGCGATGGCGCCGGGAATGGCGATCGCTTTTACTTCCAGCAGGTCTTCCAGCGAAAAGTGCAGGCCCACGCCGAACATMAGCAGCATCACGCCCAGTTCGGACAATTGGGTGGCGAGTTCCTGGTCCGCGACGAAGCCGGGCGTGAATGGACCGACGAAGATGCCTGCGATGAGGTAACCGACCAGCGGCGAGAAGCGCAGCTTGTGCGCAAGCGCGCCCAGCACGAAGGCCAGGGCGAGGCCTACCGCGATGATGTTGATCAGGTCGGTGTCATGGTGCATCGAATGGCGCGGTTCCTCGGCGTGATCGGTCGAGTGTCGCCGATGCGGACGCTTTGTCGCAAACCCGCGACGCATGCCAAGCCTGCGTCGCGCGGTTCAGTTGCCCCCATCATGGGAACGCCCCGCGCGGGGCGGGGCGTTCCGGTGAGGCACGAAGCGCGGGTTTACCAGGTGTAGCTGATCCGGCCGTATGCGTAGGCGCCGTTGAAGCCGAACGGACTCTGCGACGGATACGGCAACTGGCCGGTGGTCGAGGTGTTCAACGCCGGGGAGATGAAGATGTTCTCGTCCGGGTACTCGTCCAGCACATTGTCGCCGCCGACGGTGAACTCCCAACCGCCGGTCTTGTAACTGAAGGCTAGGTCAAACAGCCACTTCGCACCGAAGGTCTGGTCCAGCACCGGGTTGGCGTTGAGGATGGTGAACTCGCCGTAGCGGGTGGCCGTGGTGCTGACGCTGAAGCCGCCCTTGGTCCAGATGCCGTTGAGGAAGAACTTGTCGCGCGGCGCACCCACTTCGAACCGGCCCAGTTCCACGCGGCCGAAACGCAGGGCGGTGGGATCGATCGCCGTCAGCGCGGCCGGATTCGGCGCCACGCGGTCGATCTCGGTCTTGTTGTAGTTGTAGCCGGTGGTGAAGTCGAGCGTGCTGCTCGCCAACGCCCACTTGTAGGTGCCGACGATGTCGACGCCCTTGGTGGTCGTGTCCAGCGCGTTGGTGAAGTAACGGCCGCCGGCGACATCCGGGAAACCGTTCGCGTTGAGCCAGGTGCGCACCGCCGTGCTGGTCAGGTTCTCCGACAGCGTGATGCGGTCCTTGACCTTGATGTGGTACCCATCGATGGTCACGTACAGGTTCTCGACCGGCGTGAGCACCAGGCCCAGGCTGAGGTTGTCCGATTCCTCCGCTTTCAGCGGTTCCGCACCGAGCGAGATGCCGGCCGGGTTGGTTACCCGGAACGTGACTAGGTCGAAGGGCAGCCCGCCGATGAAGTTGGTCGACGTGGTCTGGTAGTACTGCTGTTGCAGCGACGGCGCGTGGAAGCCCGTCGATGCCGTCGCACGCAACGCCACCGCGTCGTTGAACGCGTAGCGGCCCGTCAGCTTGCCGGTGGTGGTGTCGCCGAAGTCGCTGTAGTCCTCATAGCGCACGGCGACGCCGGCGGACAGTTTCTCGGTCAGGTCGCCTTCCAGGCCGGCGTAGAACGAAATGTTGTTGCGGTCGAAGCTGCCGCTGTCGCTCGGCCGGAAGCCCGGGAACACCTGCGCACCGGACGGCGCGGGTGCGCCGCCGATCAACACCCCGCCGTTGATGTACGACCCGGGCTCGCCGGCACCGATGGTGAACTTCTCGCCTCGCCATTCCGCGCCGTAGGACAGGGTGACCGGATAGGCCAGGCCCCAGTCCAGTTGCTTGTTGAAATCGAAGTTCAGCACGTGCTGCTTGAGTTCCAGCGAGCCGGCGTAGAACGCGGTGGGAGAGGTGGGGCCCAGGCTCCGGTTCAACGTGTTCTGGATGTCGAACTCCAGTTCGTTGCTGCCATAGGT
>NZ_JBGFFG010000279.1:0-4512 GCF_056175765.1 Pseudoxanthomonas sp. LjRoot204_2
GGTCAGTGTCGATGCCACCACCGCCATGAACACTTCACGCGTGCCCTTGATCGCCGCTTCCAGAATGCCCATGCCCCGTTCGCGGGCCTTGGCGATGGACTCCAGCACGACGATAGAATCGTCGACGACCAGGCCCGTGGCCAATGCCAGGCCGCCCAGCGACATGACGTTCAGGCTCAGGCCCAGCTGGCCCATGAAGAAGAACGTGGCGATGATCGAGATCGGCAGCGACAGCGAGATGACGAAGGTGCTCCAGCCATCACGCAAGAACAGGAAGATGATCAGGATCGACAACAGGCCACCGATCACCGCATCGACCTTGACGTCCTTGATGGCGTGGCGGATGAAGACCGACTGGTCCTCCACGGCCGTCATCTCGATGTCCTTGGGCATCTCCTTGCGGATGATTTCCAGGCGCTGTTCCAGCGCATCGGCGGTCGACACGGTGTTGGCGTCGCCTTCCTTGTAGATCGCCAGCTCCACCGCCTCGTGGCCGGCGCTGCGGATCACCGCTTCGCGCTCCTTGTAACCCTGGCGCACGTCGGCCACATCCTTCAGGCGCACGCTGGGCGCGCCGCCGCTGGTGTCGCTGCGCAGCGCGGCGATCACATTCGGATCGCTGCTGCCCAGGATCGCCGTCATCAGTTGCTGGTTGGTGCCGGTCGAGCTACTGGACGAGGCACCCGCCGCGGTGGTCAACAACATTTCCCGCATCTGTTCGACCGTGGCGAACTGGTTGACAGTTCGCACAAGATAGCGCTGCGAACCCTCCTCCAGACGACCGCCGGAGAGGTTCACGTTTTCCTGCTGTAGGCGCTGGATCACGGCATCCAGTGACAGGCCCAACTGCGCCAGCTTGCGCTGGTCGATGTCGACCTGGATTTCGTCCTCCAGGCCACCGCCGACCTTGACGGCGGCGACGCCTGCAACGGGTTCGAGCTTGCGCTTGAGGTCCTCGTCGGCGTAACGACGCAGCTCCATCAGTCGGCGGATCGCGTCGGCGTCGTTGCCGGCCTCCTGCTTCGACGACAGCGCGAGGCGCATGATCGGCTGGGTGGACGGATTGAAACGCAGCAGCACCGGGGCCTTGGCCTCCAGCGGCAGTTGCAGCGTTTCCATCTTGTCGCGCACGTCCAGGCCGGCCTGCTGCATGTCGGTGCCCCATGCGAACTCGAGCACCACGTCGCTCTGCCCGGTGCGCGAGATCGACTTGAGCTTGCGCAGACCCTTGACGATGCCCAGGGCCTCTTCCGCCGGTTGCGAAATCAGCGTTTCCACTTCCGCCGGTGCCGCACCCTCATAGTCGGTGCGCACGGTCAGCGTCGGATAGCTCAGGTCCGGCAGCAGCTCGACCTTCAGGCTGGACAGCGATATCAGGCCGAACAGCACCAGGGTGAGCGTCATCATCGCGATGGTGACGCGGCGGCGCGTGGAGAACTCGATCAGGTCGAAGCCGCCGCCGGACGAAGGTCCGTGCGCACTCATTGCTTGCTCGCCTCTGCGGCCGGCGCCTTGGCCACCGTGGCGGCCTTCTTGTCCTGCCCGATCACCTGCACGGCGCTGCCTTCGCGCAACGCGGCCTTGCCCGCGATCACAACCTGATCGCCGGGCTTCAGCCCTTCGCGCACTTCGACCCAACCGGCATCGTTGTACCCCAGCTTCAGCACGGTGCGCTGGGCCTTGCTATTACGGACCACATACACGGCAGGCTCGCCACCGTCTTCCAGCAGCGCGGTGCGCGGCACCACCAACGCGTCGGCACGCTGGTCGTAGTTGATGTCGAGGCGACTGAACATGCCAGGCTGCAATTCGCCGTTGCCGGGGAACGAGGCCACCACGCGGAACGTACCTGTTCCGTTGTCGACCACGGGGGCGACGCGATCCACCGTGCCGGAGAACTGCTTGCCCGGCAAGGCATCCACCGCCAGCCCGACGGCCTGCCCGGGCTTGAGCTTGGCGATCTCGCGCTCGGGCACGTTCAAGGTGGCTTCCAGCCGCGAGGCGTCGACGATGCGGATGATCGGCGAGTTGATCTGCACGAAGTTGCCGGACTTGATGGAACGCGAGGCAACGACGCCGGAGATCGGCGCGGTGATCGTGGTGTAGGACAGTTCCAGCGACGCGGCGCGGTAAACGGCGCGCGCGTTCTCCAGGTCGTACTTGATCTGGTCCACGTCGTTGGCGCTGATCATCCGCTGTTCGACCAGCTGCTGGGCGCGCCTGTAGTTGTTCTCCAACTTGTGCATCTGCGCTGCGGCCTGGGCGACCTGCAGGCGCGGACGATCAGGGTCCAGCCGCACCAAGGCCTGGCCGGCGCGGACAACCTGCCCTTCCTCGACCAGCACGGCCAGCGCGACGCCGGATGTCTTGGCAACGACCTGGGACTCGCCCAGCGCTTCCAGCGTGGTGGTGCCGCTATAGCTGGCAGCCACCGCGCGCCGGGTGGCCTGAGCCACTTCGACCGGGACGGCCTCCGACTCCTTCTTTTCCTCTCCGTTCTTGGCCTGGGCCTCGGGCGTCGGGCCGTCCCCCTTGCAGGCGGACAGGACCAGCAGGCTGCACAGGACGGGAATCAGTGCCAGGCGCAGGTACGAACGGCCGGAATGGGGGCGGGGTCGGGACATGGAGGCGGTACCGTGGTGGTGTTGTGGTGGTGTTGTATCAAGGTATATCACCCCTGAACGACTTCCATGCGCCGAAGGTCATGGTGACTTGCGTCGGCGTTCGTGCCCGCGGCGATCGTGCTCGAGCCAGGATGCGATGGCGGGTTGCTTCGTCGGAGATGCGACATGCCGGACACCGGCGCGTCGTTGTGTCCCATCGCGTGGTGCTCGCGTGCGAAACGCCCGAGTACCGTACGCGCGCCGAGCAGGAGGGAACACGGCGCATCTTCGCGCCTGTGCGTGACATTCTGTCGCAGGCTATACTTGCGTTCAGCCAAGCGCTGCGGTGGTACGTGGCGCGCGCAACCTGAGAGTTTCACGAGAATGATGCGACTGCTGCCGCTCGCTGCTTGCCTTGCCTTGGCCGCCCTTCCGCTGGCCGCCCTGACCGCCCAACAGGAAACGCCGGTCGCTCCGCCGGTCGCCGAAGCCGCAGCGCCGGCCGCTGCGCCCAAGCCGCTGGTCGGCAACGCCGACACCGGCCGTACCCTGACCTACACCTGTCAGGGCTGCCACGGCATCGTCGGCTACAAGAACGCCTACCCGAGCTTCAAGGTGCCGAAGATCGGTGGGCAGTCGGCGGAGTACCTGTCCAATGCGCTGACCGAATACCGTACCGGCAACCGCAAGCACCCCACGATGCAGGCCCAGGCGCAGAGCTTCTCCGACCAGGACATCGCCGACATCGCCGCTTTCCTTTCCACCGTCAAGTAATCCCACCATGCCCAACGCCAAGCACGCCCAGCGTCTAGCCATCGTCCTGTTCGCGGCCCTCACCCTGGTGGCTTGCTCGAAGGAAAGCACCGAGGCTTCGGCCGAAAACCCGGGCCACGCCAGTGGCGAACACGGTTCCAGTTCGTCGGCAGGCCTGCCGAAGGGGCATATCGCCAAGGGCGAGGAACTGGCCAAGGCCAAGGGCAAGGCCACCGGGCAGAGCTGCATCGACTGCCACGGCGCGGACGGCAATGCGCCGATCGACGACACCTATCCCAAGCTGGGCGGCCAGTACGGCGACTACCTGGCGCATGCGCTGCAGGCGTACCGGGGCGGCGATCGCCAGCACGCCCTGATGTCGCCCCAGGCCGCCAACCTGAGCGACCAGGACATCTCCGACCTGGCGGCCTACTTCGGTTCGCGCCCCTCGCAGCTGCGCGATCTGCACGGCGTCCACGAGTAAGTCTTTCCCGCATCGGKTACGCGAGAACGGAGCCCTTGGGCTCCGTTTTCTTTTGTGGGGACGGCAGGTGTCCTCGGGGGCAAGGTCGCGCGCGACGACCCTTCCAAATGCTTCATCGCAACTGACCTCGCTTCCTGGGGCGACGCGCGCGTCGACCTGATCAGCTGTCCGTCGGGATCGGCGTGCGCTTGACCGGGATCTCCGGTGGCGGGCGGGCCTTGGGCGGCTCGGGGAACAGGCTGCCGAGGCCACAGCCTCCGCCCAGTTGCAGGACGGAGATCGAACACTTGAGCTTCATGTTGGTGCCCGGGATGGGAATGTCGACTTGGCGGACATTCCGCCGCACCCATTCGGCCAGCAGCGACTCGCTCGGCACCCAGTATTTGTCGAAGCTGGTCGGCTCGTAGTCGTAAGGCGGCCGCTGCAGCCACGTACCCGCCTCCGCCAGCCGTTCGCGGGTCCACTGATCGTTGCCGCCGCCGGGAGCGCCCCGCTCCGCCGCCGCGTCGCCCGCATTGCCGGGCACGCGCAGACTGCCATCGGCGTTGTAGAGGCCCGCGTTGCCGCGCCCATCCGCGACGCTGTCGCCCGCGACCTCGCGCCGCGCGTTGCCCCAGTCATCGGCGCGCGCCGGGGTGTCCCAGCCACCGGCCCGGGGGCTCGGCACGGGTC
>NZ_JBGFFG010000280.1:0-6977 GCF_056175765.1 Pseudoxanthomonas sp. LjRoot204_2
CGGTACAGGCCATGGGCCGGACCGGCGTGCGGCTGCAGTGGGATGGCACGGCGCTCGTAGAGCAACGCGCGGCGTGGCTGCCCGCTGCCGTGCGCGGCGAGCGGGTGCTCGACGATGTGCAGTTCAGCCTGTGGCCGGCGGATGCGATCCGGGCCGTACTTCCAGCGGACTGGACGGTGGTCGAGCAAGGGGCGTTCCGTGAGTTGCGCAGGAACGGACAGGTCTGGTTGCAGCGCGAGCAGGTCGATGCCACGACGCTGCGCGTACGCAATGGCGTCGACGACTACGAACTGACGATCGAATCCGTGGCCGGCGGAGCGCTGGATCCATGAGGGGCGGTGCGATCTTCCTGAACGAGCTCGGCATCGTCTGTGCGCTCGGCGACGGGACGGAGGCCGTGCGCGAGGCGCTGTTCCGCGATGACGCGCCGGGTGGCGTGATGCTCGACGACACGTTCATGCCCGGGCGATGCCTCGCACTGGGGACGGTCGAGGGCGGCCTGCCGTCGCTCGCGCATCATCCGCTCCCGTTGCACGGCCGCAACAATGCCTTGCTGCGTGCGGCCTACCTCCAGATCGAGGACGCCGTGCAGCGGGCCATCGACCGGCACGGCCCCGCGCGGGTCGCCATCGTGGTCGGCACCAGTACCTCCGGCATCGGCGAGGCCGAACGGGCGATGACGCACTGGCAGCATCACCGGCAATGGCCCGACGGCTTCCATTACGTGCAGCAGGAGATCGGCGCGCCGTCGCGCTTCCTCGCCGCCGAATCGGGCGCCCGCGGTCCCGCCTGGACGATTTCCACGGCATGCTCTTCCAGCGCGAAGGCCATGGCATCGGCGGCCCGCCTGCTGCGCAGCGGACTGGTCGATGCGGTGATCACAGGGGGGTCGGATTCCCTGTGCGAGTTCACCGTGCGCGGCTTCATGGCGCTGGAGTCCGTGTCGGCCGAGCGCTGCAACCCATTCTCGGCGAACCGCCATGGGATCAACATCGGCGAAGGGGCGGCACTGTTCCTGATGACGCGTGCGGAAGGCCCCGTCCGCCTAGCGGGGTGGGGCGAGACCGCCGACGCACACCACATCTCGGCGCCCGAGCCGCAGGGCATCGGTGCCGTCACCGCCATCGGCCAGGCGCTGGCGCGCGCGCAGCTGTCGCCGTCGCAGATCGATTACGTCAACCTGCACGGAACCGCCACGCCGCAGAACGACGCGATGGAAAGCCGAGCAGTGACGGCGGCGCTCGGCGGCGAGGTACCGGCGAGTTCCACCAAGCCGTTGACCGGGCATACGCTCGGTGCCGCGGGCGCGATCGAAGCCGGCCTGTGCTGGCTGGCGATGACCGACAATCCCCGCCATCGGCTGCCACCGCACTGGTGGGATGGCGTCGTCGACGGCGACCTTCCGCCGCTGGCGTTCGTGGCACCCGGCGCCACCGCCAACGGGCCGCTGCGCCATGTGCTGAGCCAGTCGTTCGCGTTCGGTGGCAGCAACGCCGTACTGGTATTCGGAGCAGGATGATGCGCGAGCTGTACGACATCGCGCGCGTGGTGCCGCATCGCGGCACGATGCGCATGGTCGATCGATTGGTGGACTGGGACGAGGACACCGTGGTGGTCGAACTGCGGGTGCCCGACGAGGGGCCGTTCAGCCATGCGGAGGGCGTGCCCGCCTGGGTGGGCATCGAATACATGGCCCAGACCATCGCCGCCTGGGCCGGCTGCCACGCGCGGGCCTCGGGGCGTGAACCGTCGATCGGGTTCCTGCTGGGCACGCGCCGTTACGAGAGCCGGACCTCGTGGTTCCGCGCCGGCAGCGTGCTGCAGGTGGAGGCGACCCGCGAGTTGCTGGGCGACAATGGGCTGGGCATGTTCCGCTGCCGCATCCTGGGGGACGGCGAGGAACTGGCGACCGCCAACGTGTCGGTGTTCGAACCACCGGACGCGATGGCTTATCTGGAGAGTACGCAGGAATGAGTGCAGACAACACGATCCTGGTCACCGGGGGGAGCCGGGGGATCGGCAAGGCCATCGCGTTGCGGCTTGCGCAGGACGGTTTCGATATCGTCGTGCATTGCCGCAGCCGTGTGGAAGAAGCGGAGGGCGTCGCCGGCCAGGTTCGTGCGCTGGGACGTGCGTCGCGCGTCCTGGCCTTCGATGTGGCCGACCGCACCGCGGCCGCGCAGGCACTGGAGGCCGACGTCACCGCGCACGGGGCGTACCACGGCGTGGTCTGCAACGCCGGCATCGCCCGCGACACCGCGTTCCCGGCGATGAGCGCCGATGACTGGGACGCGGTGCTGCGGACGAACCTCGACGGGTTCTACAACGTGCTCAACCCGCTGGTCATGCCGATGGTGCGGCGGCGCAAGCCGGGCCGCATCGTCACGCTCTCGTCGGTGTCCGGCCTGGTGGGCAACCGGGGACAGGTGAACTACAGCGCGGCGAAGGCCGGCATCATCGGCGCCACCAAGGCGCTGGCGCTGGAACTGGCCAGTCGCGCGATCACCGTGAACTGCGTCGCCCCGGGCCTGATCGACACGGAGATGGTCAGTGGCGAGGTGGTCGACGAGGCGCTGAAGATGATCCCGATGAAGCGTGTCGGCACGCCCGGGGAAGTGGCGGCCGTCGTGGCGTTCCTGATGTCGCCAGAGGCGTCGTACGTCACCCGGCAGGTGATTTCGGTCAACGGAGGACTGGTCGGATGAGTCGGAATGATCGACGCGTGGTGGTCACTGGCGCGGGCACCATCAGTCCCCTGGGACACGACTGGCCCAGCGTGCACCTTCGCCTGCGCGAATGCCGCAACGCCGTGCGCCACATGGATGACTGGGCGAAGTACGAGGGCCTGAACACCCGGTTGGCCGCGCCAGCCGAAGCCTTCGACCTGCCCGCGCATTACAACCGCAAGACCACGCGCAGCATGGGGCGGGTCGCGCTGATGTCCGTGCGCGCCACCGAACTCGCCCTCGAGCAGGCCGGACTGCTGGGTGATCCCGTGCTGAAGAGCGGCCGGATGGGCGTGTCGTATGGCTCGTCCGCCGGCAGCCACGAGGCCGTTGGCGACTTCGGCCGCATGCTCAACGAGTACACCACCGAAGGCATCAACGCGACCACGTACCTGAAGATGATGAGCCATACCGCGCCGGTGAACATCGGCGTGTTCTTCGGTCTCACCGGGCGCGTGTACACCACGTCCAGCGCATGTACATCCGGCAGTCAGGGCGTCGGGTGCGCTTACGAGGCGGTCCGCAGCGGCAAGCAGGTCGCGATGATCGCCGGCGGTGCCGAGCAGCTGGATGCGACCGCCGCGGCGGTGTTCGACACGCTGTTCGCCACCAGCGTGCGCAACCACCAGCCCGAGCTGACGCCGCGTCCCTTCGATGCCAACCGCGATGGCCTGGTCCTGGGCGAGGGCGCGTGCACCCTCGTGCTGGAGGACCTGACGCATGCGCAGGCGCGTGGCGCCGAGATCCTGGCGGAGATCGTCGGCTACGGCACCAACAGCGATGGCCAGCACGTCACCCAGCCCAGTGCGGACACGATGGCGCAGGCGATGCGCCTGGCGCTGGAAGACGCAGGCCTGTCGCCGGAAGCGATCGGCTATGTCAATGCGCACGGCACCGCCACCGACCACGGCGACATCGCGGAAACCGCGGCCACGGCAGCCGTGTTCGGCAACCGCATGCCCATCAGTTCGCTGAAGAGCTATGTCGGCCACACGCTGGGCGCCTGCGGCGCGTACGAATCGTGGATCACGCTCCAGATGATGCGGGAGGGCTGGTTCGCCCCCACGCTCAACCTGGAGGAACGCGACCCGCGCTGCGCCGCGCTGGACTACATCACGGGCGAGGGCCGCGAACTGCAGACCGATTACGTGATGAACAACAACTTCGCGTTCGGCGGCATCAACACGTCGCTGATCTTCAAACGCTGGAAGGGCTGAAGCCCGACACACCCCCTTCATCGCCGTTCGTATCCCTGAAAGGAGTAGCACCATGAAACGACTTCTGACCACAAGCCTGCTGACGCTCGCCGTACTGGCCCCGCACGCGAGCGCGGCCGACACCCGCCTCGAACTGCCCTTGCAGGAGCTGGTGGACTCGCCCGAAGCCAAGGCCGCCGGCATCGACGGCAGCGTGCGTTTCTATCTCGCGGGCCAGAAGACCCCGACCGTGGTATCGCGCTTCGGTGAGGACGTGACCAACAGGAAGACCAATGGCGTGGGCAAGTCCGATGCCGAATCCTGTCGTTGGGTCGCATTGTCTGCGCTGAAGGCCCTGCAGGAGGGTGCGAAGGACCGTGGCGCCAACGCGGTCATCGACATCGTCAGCTATTTCAAGAAGAACGAGTTCCGCAGCGCCACGAACTATGAGTGCCATGCGGGCGGCATCATGAGCGGCGTCGCGTTCAAGGCGACCTACGCCAAGGTCAAGTAAGCGACCTCGAGCTCCGCGGCGGCCGCCCCSGGGCGGCCGCGCGCGGCCGATCCCACGCAGGTCGCCCTTCACCAGCGTGACCTGGGCGCTCGACATGGCCACGTCGGTGCCGGTTCCCATCGCGATGCCGACATCGGCGGCGGCGAGGGCTGGCGCATCGTTGATGCCGTCGCCGGCCATCGCGACGTGTCTGCCTTCCTGTTTGAGGCGTGCCACCAACGCTGCCTTGTCGGCGGGGCGCACATCCCCATGGACCTCGTCGATGCCCAGTCTGGCCGCAACGGCACGTGCCGTTCGTTCGCTGTCGCCGGTGGCCATGACGATGCGCAGCCCACGTTCGCGCAGTGCCCGCAAGGCTTCCGGCGTGCTGTCCTTGATGGGGTCCGCGACAGCAATGCTGCCGGCGGGCGCGCCATCTACCGACAGGAACATCACGCTGCCCCCTTGCTCGCGCATGCCCTCGGCATCGGCCTGCAATGGCTGGATCGGCACGCCTTCCTCCTGCATCAACCCCGCATTGCCGAAGGCGAGGCGATGCCCCTCGACGACCCCGCGCACGCCGATACCGCTGCTGGATTCGAAGTCCTGCGCAGGGGAAAGCACCAGGCCGCGCTTTCTTGCTTCCTGCACGACCGCCTGTGCGAGCGGATGCTCACTGCCCGCATCCAGGCTGGCGGCCAAGCGCAGGACCGTCTCCTCGTCGAACGGGGCCCGCGCGTCCACCGCCTTGAACGCGGGCCGTCCCTCCGTCAGCGTRCCGGTCTTGTCSACGATSAGCGYGTCGACCTTGCGSAASKTCTCGATCGCKKCCGCATCGCGGAACAGCACGCCGGCCTGCGCCGCGCGGCCGCTGGCGACCATGACCGACATCGGCGTCGCCAGGCCCAGCGCGCAGGGGCACGCGATGATCAGGACGGAGACGGCATTGAGCACGCCATGCGTCCACGACGGTTCCGGGCCGAAGAATCCCCAGCCCATCAGGGTCGCGAGCGCCGCGCCGAGCACCGCCAGCACGAACCAGAACGATACGCGGTCGGCCAGCTTCTGCAGCGGCGCACGACTGCGCTGCGCCTGGGCGACCAGCTGCACGATCTGCGCCAGTACGCTGTCGCTGCCGATCTTCTCCGCGCGGATCACCAGGCTGCCCGCGCCATTGAGGGTGGCGCCGATCACCCGGTCGCCCGGGCTACGTTCCACCGGCATGGGTTCGCCGGTGAGCATGGATTCGTCGATGTGGCTGCGCCCGTCGGTCACTACGCCATCGACAGGGACTTTTTCGCCGGGGCGTACACGCAGGCGATCGCCCACGTGGATATGGGTCAGCTCGATGTCCTCGTCGGTGCCGTCGTCGCGCAGTCGCCGCGCGGTTTTCGGCGCCAGGCCCAGCAACGCCCGGATGGCGGCCGAGGTTTGCGAACGTGCCTTCAACTCCAGCAGCTGGCCCAGCAAGGTGAGCGACACGATCACCGCCGCGGCTTCGAAGTAGACGCCGACATGGCCATGCTCGCGGAACGAGGGCGGAAACACTTGTGGTGCAAACACGGCGACGACGCTATATCCGTAAGCCGCAGCCACGCCGGTGCCAATCAGCGTCCACATGTTCGGACTGCGGTGCCGGATCGACTGTGCCCAGCGCTGGAAGAACGGCCACGCGGCCCAGAGCACGACCGGGGTGCTGAAAGCGAACTCCAGCCATGTGCGCACGGAGGGTGGGATCACGGAGAGGTACATGCCTCCCATCGCGAGCAGCAGGGTCGCTGCGCTGAAGGGCAGCGTCCACCAGAAGCGTTGGCGGAAATCGGTCAGCTCGGGGTTCTCTCCGTCGTCCAGCGAAGGCAGCATCGGTTCCAGCGCCATGCCGCACAGCGGACAGGTGCCGGGGATGTCGCGAACGATCTCCGGATGCATGGGGCAGGTGTACTGCGTGCCCGGTGGTGCGACTGCGGCAGGTGCGGGACCCACGGGGTTGAGATAGCGCATTGGGTCGGCGAGGAACTTCGCACGGCAACCGGCGGAACAGAAGTGGTAAGCGTTGCCCGCGTGCTCCGCCTGATGCGGCGTGGTTGCCGGATCGACCTGCATGCCGCAGACCGGATCGACGGTGCCCGACGCGTCCTTCGCATGAGCGTGGTGGCCTGCACAGCAGGCAGGCTTGGTTGCGGGCGCGTGATGTGCGTCGTGGTGGTGCGGCGAAGGGTTCATGCCTCGCCCCCGAGCGCCGACAGGATCGGGCACTGGTCCAGCGCGCCGTGCCCCGGGCAGGCACGCACCAGCGTCTGCAGGCCATCGCGTACGCGCGTCAGCTCGGCGATGCGCTGCTCGACATCGATGAGTTTGCTGGCCGCCGCCGCGCGGATCGCGGCCATGTCGCCGTCGTCGACACGACTGAGTGCGAGCAGGTCGCGGATCTCTTCGAGCGTGAAGCCCAGCGTCTTCGCGCGACGGATGAAGGTGAGCCGCAGCACGTCGTCGGCTTCGTAATGCCGGTAACCGCTGGCGGTGCGGGTCGGGGGCGGCAGCAAGTGCTGCCTCTCGTAGTAG
>NZ_JBGFFG010000281.1:0-4415 GCF_056175765.1 Pseudoxanthomonas sp. LjRoot204_2
GTTCTGGGTCGCCGCACCGGTACGCAGTTCTTCACCGTCGGCCACATTGGCCAGATCGCGAACCCGAATCGGCACGCCATCACGACGGGTGACGACGATCTTCTGGATGGCAGGAATGTCCGAGACCTGTGCCGGCACACGCACCAGGAACTGCTGACCGTTACGTTCGATGTAGCCGGCGCCCACGTTCTGATTGTTGGCCTGCAGGGCCGTGACCACATCTTCAAAGGTCAGGTCCAGCGAGCGCAGCTTGGCCGGATCGGGCGTGACGTGAACCTCACGCTTGAAGCCGCCCATGGTATTGACTTCCGTCACACCAGGAACATTGCGCAGCTGCGGACGAATCACCCAGTCTTGCAGCGTGCGCAGATCGGTGGCGGTGTAGGGCGTGCCATCGGGTTTGCGGGCTTTGGGATCGGCATCGATAGTGTAGGAGAAGATCTCGCCCATGCCGGTGGCAATCGGACCCAGAGTGGGTTCGATACCTTCGGGCATTTGCGCCTTCACCTGTGCTACACGCTCGGAGACCTGCTGCCGAGCAAAGTAGATGTCCGTCCCGTCCTTGAACACGACGGTGACCTGGGACAGGCCGTAGCGGGAGATCGAGCGGAAGTACTCCATCTTCGGCAGACCGGCCATGGCCGTCTCGATGGGGAACGTGACGCGTTGCTCCGCTTCCAGCGGCGAGTAACCTGCCGCTTCGGTGTTGATCTGAACCTGGACGTTGGTGATGTCGGGGGTGACATCGATAGGGATCTGACGGGCACTCCAGATGCCGATGGCGATCAAGGCCACCGTCAACGTCATGACCAGCCAGCGATGATTAATCGCGACTTTTATGATTTTTTCGAGCATGACGGTCTCCTTAGTGCGCGTGTGTCGCGCCGGACTTTTCGATGTCCGCCTTGACCAGGTAGCTCTGGGTCACCACGATGTCCTCGCCGGCCTTCACGCCTTCCAGCACGGCCACTTGCGTGGAGTCACGATCACCCAGCTTCACCGGCCGCGCCGTGTAGGTATCGCCGTCACGCACAAACACCACGTCCTTGCCGTCCATGCTCTGGATGGCCGACTGCGGAATCACAACGCCCGCATCGCTGGTGGACATCGTGATTTGCGCTTTGACTGCAGTGCCTGGACGCCAGAAGCCATCCTCGTTGAGCAGTGCGGCACGGGCGACCAGGCTCTGGCTCGCCGTTGACGTGCTGGGCAGCACGCGTTCGATGGTCGTCGTCGCACTGACGTTGTCGTACAGGCGACTGACCGTGACGGCCACGCCCGGACGCAGGTACTGCGCATCGGCCCCGAACACGTGCAGGTCGACCCACACCTTGGACAGGTTGCCGATCTCAAACAGCGGCTGGCCTTCGGCGGCTACGCCACCGACACTGCCTTGTCGACTGAGGACGACGCCGCTGATCGGTGCGGTGATGGTGTAGGTCGTCAGGCTGAGATTGCTGTGCACCACGGCCAGCGCTTGGCCTTGACGCACGGTATCGCCCACGTTGGCGCGCAGGGCACGCACCACACCCGGGTAGCGCGCAGTGACCTGGGCCACGCCGCCCTCCATCGGTGTCAGCACGCCTTGGACTTCCAATTCGTTCTTGATGGCGCCCTCACTGACTTTCGCGACTTTCACGCCGCTCTTGTCAGCTTCTTCCTGCGGGATCGTGGTCTTCTCGGCACCTTCTTCTTCATGACCACCGGCTTCCTCACCGTGGCCGGCTTCCCCTTCCTCGTGCCCGGCTTCGCCTTCGGCGCCGTGATCGTCACCCTCACCGCTGGCTTCTTTGGCAGGCGCCGTTTTCTCTTCCGTGGCGTCCTTGGAACCACCACAAGCGGCCAGCATCAGGACAGCGCCCAGCAGCAACGTCGGAGCTGCAATCTTTGCAACGTTCTTCATGTGGAAATCCTTATGGGGTGGTGGTGCCGCTGGCGACGATCGGCTGCCCGGTCAGGCGCTGGATCTCGATCAGGGCAGCTTGTGCGTCGACGGCCACTTGCAGCTGGCGCACGCTGGCTTCCACGCGTTGCGCCTGCAGCTGCGACCACTCCAGATAGCTGATCGCACCGGCTTTCCACGCGTACTCGGCGGCCTTCTCAGCCTTCTCCAAGCGTGGGATCACGTCGGTACGCAGGCGACCGACTTCCAAACGTGCCGTGGAGTAATTGCCGTAGGCGTTGGTCAGCGCGGAGTAAAGATCGATGCGCAGGGATTCGCGTTCGATCGGCGTCATGGCCAGTTCGGCTTCAGCAGCACGGATACCCGGTGCGGCACGGCGTGCCGACCCCAGCGGAATGCTGATGCCGGCCATGAACCCCACATCGCTCGTGGCACGGTTGTAGCGTCCACCGGCCTGCCACTGCAGATCAGGCGTAGCTTGCGTACGCGCCAGACGTAGCTGGGCCTCACGCACACGCTCCACGCCCGCCAACTCAGCAAGCTCGGGCGTGTTCTGCAGGTAGTCACTCAGTGCATTGAAGCTCTGCAGTTCCGGCAGCACCAAAGGATTGCCCGCGGCCACGGTGAAGCTGGGCGTGCGCTCATTCCACAGGGCCGCCAGGTTCTGGCGCGTGGCCGCTTCATCGGCAATGGCGCGATCGCGATCCAGTTCGGCCGTGGCCAAGGCCGCCTGTGCGGTGAGCACGACCGACTCGGGCGAGGCACCGGCGGTCAGGCGGGTACGTGCCGCATCGACGGCGCGCCTGCGTTGGACGATGTCCAACTCGGCGATGCTCTTGCGCTTGGTTGCGGCGGTGACGGCCAGATAACGCTGCGCCGTCTCGGCCAGCAGGTCCAGCCGTGCCATCTCGCGCTGCGGCGCCAACGTATCAATGTTGGCCAACGCCAGGGCTTGCCGGGCATTGAGCTTGCCGCCGCGCTCGATCACCCCGGCCAGGGTGACGGTGAGCTCGGCCTCGCTGAAACCGCGATAGTTGCCGGTGCCGAGCGTGTTTTCGATGGTTGCGCCGAGGGTCATCGGGGGCTTGAGGGCCGCCGATGCCAGGTTGGCATCCAGGACCTGACGACGTCCGTCGAAGATGCGCAGGTCAGGGTGTGTCGTGGCAACGCGCGCGATGGCGTCGTCCAACGAAAGGGTAGAAGAAGGCGCCGTCCCCGTTTGCGCGTACGCAACGGGCACGACCAAAAAGGCAGCGCACGCTGCCAGTCGCAACCACATGAGATATCTCCGATTAGGCGAAAAAACGATGCACCGGCAAGCCGGCGTGCAGCGTTAGGCCGTAATCGGAGGACGGGTCAGGGACAGCGGCTGCAGGGAATCCAGCGGCTGGATCTCGTGCACAGGCGCGATCGCCTGAGGAGCGAGCGGTTCGACCACAAGGGCGGGCGAGGGAATAGCCACCGGATGGCCGCAGGCATGGGCTCCATGGACCAGCGCGTGCAGCAGATCGCCGGCCGAACCCTCGTCCTGATCGCCGGCATCCTGATCGACCACCGCGCTGGTGGCGTCATCGCTGACATCGCAGTGCTCGGGATCGGCATGATCGGCCACGGCCTGGGCCGATTCGTGGATATCGCCCACGGCCGCCAGCACCGGATTGGCCACCACCGCGAACAACAGCAGTGCCAGCGCCGGCAGGCGCAGGAATCGGCTGAGTTGGCGTAGGGCACGCGTCATGGTGCGCGCATGGTAGTCAGTCCCTTGCGCGTTAGACAATCACGCAATTCAGGAAACTGTCATCGCGCTGCAGCGTTAGGGTGTAACAGCGCTTGGCGTGCGCGACCGGGTTGGGTATCGTCGGGCCATTCGTGCAGCCCGGGACCTCCGCGTGCGCCTTCTGACCGCCCATCCCCGATCATGGCTCGCCTTGGGCGCGCTGTGGCTGATCGTGGCGGCGGTGCTGGCCCATCCGGTCCTGACCCAGCTCGGGCAGCTGCATGGTCTGGAGCACAGCGCACCGCACCTGCGCGCAGCCGCGCATGCGCACGATGCCAAGGGCGAGGTGCCCGATGAGCACGCTACGGGGGCGCACAGCCTGTTCCATCACTCGGACGTGTGCGCACACGCGGTGATCCTGCCGGACTTCCCGGCCCCTGGGCCGCTCATCCCCGGCCAGGCCTATACGCCCATCGCCGCGGTCCTGGCGCTGGCCCAGCGCTCTACGCACCCCTTACGCCCACCCATCGCGTGATCGCGCCGGCGCACGCCGCCTTGGCGTAGCCGCTGCTTTGGGATCGCGTGCGCCGGTCGCAACGACCGTGCTGTCGCGTGGCACTCACTTGCGCTGTGGACACTCAGGTTCATCTGCGCAGCACTGACGAGATCGATATGGATACCTCCCCTGGCAAGTTGCGCCTGGACATTCCCGTTGTGCTTCCCCACGTGCGCGATGCTGCCGATGCGTGCATCGAGCGCCTGCAGAGCGAACTGCTCGCACGCCCCGGGGTGGAC
>NZ_JBGFFG010000282.1:0-4403 GCF_056175765.1 Pseudoxanthomonas sp. LjRoot204_2
CCTCGACGGCCCAGGCGGGCGCGCTGGCGCCGGCCAGCAACATGGCGGCCAACAGGGCGCGCGGATACGGGAGTGAATTCTTCGTCATGTTCACGGTGCTCCTTGGTATTCGACCAGGCGGAGATCCACGCCGTCCTGTCCGTTTTCCCGCTGCAGGATGCGCACGGGGGTGGGCACGCCATCGGCGACCCAGAAAATCGTTTCGTCATCGCCGCCGTTGGCCCGGCTGACGCGCAGGGCGCTGTAGCTGAGGTCTTCGACGGTCACGTTTTCCGGCTCGGGCGACACCACGTACTGGTAGTCGCGGATGCGGCCATTGTCCACGACCCGGTAATCGAGTTGCCTGCCGGGAGCAGCATCGCGGATCACCGCGAGGTTCATCAGCAGCGCGCTCACGTCGCCCGGCTGCAACGGCAACGGCGCGCGCCGGCTCTTCTTGATGTCACCCTGCCACTGCGCGGTTCTGGCGTTCCAATCGTAGGTGCCCACCATTTTCTTGCCCATGAGCAACGCATGGCGGACGGTGGCCTGGCTGAGGGGGCGGAACTGGCCACCAGCGGTATCGAAGACGGTGCTCTGTTCGATGTTCAGTCCCGCCAGACGCGCGAACCCGCGCGTCCCTTTCACGTTCAGGTCGATCTCCCACTGGCTACCCGCCTTGGGTACCACCTTCATGCTCGCGCTGCCGGCCAGCTTGCCCTCGTTGTAGGCCTGGTAGCTGGCCACGAACGGCTCCAGCGCCAGCGCGGGGGCAGCGGCGCCGGCCATTGCCAGGCCGAACAGCAGAGGGCGGAGGGAGCGGAACATCGGAAGAGCGAGGCTCAGGGCAGCAAACGGTCGGCTGAATCTAGGGACAGGGCATTTAATAGCGGCTGACCGTGACAGAGCGTGATGTCGCCCTGTTCAGCCAGTGCGCCTGCGGCCGCTAGCCGCAGTACCGCCACCAGCAAGGCGTGTTCGCGGGGGAGCAGGCGCGCTGCCAGTGTCTCCGGCGTATCGCCTTCCAGGATCGRTACCTTCGCCTGGGCGATGACGGCGCCGGCATCCAGTTCAGGAATGACGAAGTGGACGCTGGCACCGTGCTCCGGGTCGCCCGCTTCGATCGCGCGGGCATGGGTGTGCAGGCCCCGGTACTTGGGCAGCAGCGACGGGTGGATGTTCAGCAGGCGCCCACGGAAGCGGGCGATGAAGGCGTCGCCCAGGATGCGCATGTAGCCCGCGCACACGACCCAGTCCGGCTGGCTCGCGCCGACGGCCTCCGCCAGGGCGGTTTCATACGCCGGGCGATGCGGGAAGGACGCGGGACGCGCGCTCCAGCGGCGATCGCGGGGTACCTGCCGCAGGGCGGGGGCGTTCGGCTTGTCTGAGAACACGCCCACGACCTCGGCATCCAGGGAGCCGGYATCGATGGCTTGCAGGATCGCGCGCAGGTTGCTGCCGCGACCCGACGCCAGGACGGCAATGCGTGTGGTCACGCCGGCGCTCCCTTGCGTTCCGCGGAGGCCAGCGGCCAGACGACCAGGGCGCCGAGCGTCGCCAGCAGCATGTCTGCGTGCGCATCCCACACGTCGCCCTGCTGGCCGTTGTAGGACTCGGCCGCTTCGGGGGACATCGTCAGCGCGATGCCCCACTCCAGCCACTCGTACGCCAGGCTGGTGCACATGATCAGCATCACCGCCAGGCCAAAGGCCTGTCCGACCGACAACCGCGGCCACCGCTGGCGCAGCCAGTGCCATGCGGCCGGGGTGAAGCAGACGCCGTACATCAGGTGGATGAAGCGGTCGAAGTGGTTGCGTTGCAAGCCGAAGGCGTCCGCGGGCGACCAGCCGAGCGCGGACTGCATCCAGGCGTCGTAGGGCACGTACGAATACAGCCAGCGCGCGCCGATGCAGTGGGCGACGATGAAGGCGCAGATCAGCGCGAAGTGCGAAGGCCGCAGCGGCCAGCGCCGGTCATGCCGCCACAGCCACGCCAGGCCGAGCACGGTGAGGCTGCTGTGCATCGCCTGTTCGACCGGCCAGCGCGGTGCGATCCAACTGGCGGCGAACACCGCCAGTGTCAGCCCGAAGGCGATCGCCTTGTTACGCGGCATGCCGCGCTCAACCGATGTGGACGCGTTCGCCGCTGCCGGCAGCGACGACTTCGCCGATCTGCCAGTGGGTCAACTGCAAGCGGGCGAGGTCGGCCTGTACCGCGGACAGCTGGTCCGGTGCGACCACCAGCACGAAGCCGATGCCGCAGTTGAAGGTGCGCCACATTTCGCTGTTCTCGACCGCGCCCTCGCGCTGCAGCCAGTCGAACACGGGCGGCAGCGCCCAGGCGCTGGCATCGATCTCCAGGCCCAGCCCCTCGGGAACCACGCGGATGATGTTCTCGGTCAGGCCGCCGCCCGTGATGTGCGCCATGCCGTGCAGGTCGTGCGCCTGCAGCAGTTCAAGGATCGGCTTCACATAGAGGGTCGTGGGCGCCATCAATGCGTCCGCGAGTTTCACGCCGCCGACGTCGATGTCGGCCGGGCGGCCCGCGCGGTCGTAGATGCGACGGACCAGCGAGTAGCCGTTGGAATGGGGGCCGCTGGAGGCGATGCCGACCAGCACATCGCCGTCACGCACCTTGGCGCCATCCAACAGTCGCGATTTCTCCACCGCCGCCACGCAGAAGCCGGCCAGGTCGTATTCGCCCGGGCCGTACATGTCGGGCATTTCGGCGGTCTCGCCCCCGATCAGTGCGCAACCGGACAGTTCGCAGCCGCGGGCGATACCGCCGACCACGGCCACCGTGGTGTCGACATCCAGCTTGCCGGTGGCGAAGTAGTCGAGGAAGAACAGCGGCTCGGCGCCCTGCACCAGTACGTCGTTCACGCACATGGCGACCAGGTCGATGCCGATGGTGTCGTGGCGACCCAGTTGCTGGGCCAGCTTCAGCTTGGTGCCCACGCCATCGGTGCCCGAGACCAGCACCGGCTCGCGATACTTGCCCGACAGGTCGAACAGCGCGCCGAAGCCGCCCAGGCCGCCCATCACCTCCGGCCGGAAGGTGCGCTTCACCAGCGGCTTGATGCGCTCGACCAGCTCGTTGCCGGCGTCGATGTCGACACCCGCGTCGCGATAGGTCATCGGGGTGGGGCTGGAAGGCGTCGGCTGGGTCACGGGTCGTCGTCGGTGGGGCAAGAGGCGTGATTTTAAAGGAATCGGTGCGTCGAGCGGCCGTCCTGAACGGGTGCCGTTGGCGGTACAGGGTCATTCGGGMAACAATCCACCGGGTCTGTAGAGCTCAAGGACGCTCGATGCGCCGGATCCCAGGTATCGCACTCGCCACGGCATTGCTGCTGGCGGCACTGACCACGACGCCCCCCGTGCAGGCGCAGTCCGGCCTGCGCACGGAAGGCGACGCGGTCTCCGCACGCGGGCTGTACCAGGCGGAGGTGCCGGTCAACGGGCAGGGCGAGGCGGAGCGCCAGGGCGGCTTCGCGCGCGCGCTGGGCAACGTGCTGGGCAAGCTGTCGGGCGACCGTGGCGCGATGTCGCGCCCGGGCGTGGGCGCCGAACTGCGCAACGCCAAGGATTACGTGGAGGGGTATGACTACCGCCAGGACCAGGGCACGTCGGCCACCGGTGCGCCCACCTTCCGCACGACGCTGGTGGTGCGTTTCGATGCCGACCAGGTCAACGGTCTGGCCGGCGCGCTGGGCCTGCCCGTGTGGCCGCAGCCCCGTCCCAAGCCGGTGGTGTGGCTGGCGATCAACGATGGCAGCGGGCCGCGCCTGGTCGGGCTGCCGCAGTCCAATGCCGCGCGACCGCTGCTGAACCGCGCCATCGAGCGGGGGTATGGCCTCGGCCTGCCGGCGGGCGGCGCGGCGGAGCAGGCGCTGGTCGGTGCCATCTGGCGCCAGGATACCGCTGCCGTGGCGCGTGCCTCGGCCCGCTACAGCCCGCCGATGCAGCTGATCGGCAAGCTCTACCGCAACGCCAAGGGCGGCTGGACGGCGGACTGGGTGTTCGTCGACGCCGGCAAGGTGCTGGCGAAGTGGTCGGTGACCGATGCCGATGCGCGCCGCGCGATGGCCTCCGGTGCCGACGGTACGGCCGACGCKCTGGTCAAGCGCTATGGCAAGCGCGGCAGTGCGGGTCCGGCCGGTACCTACCGCGTGCTGTTCACCGGCATCCGCAACACCGATGACTACCTGCGCCTGACCGGTCACCTGCAGAAGATGGCCGTGGTCCGCCGCATCACGCCCGTGCGCGCAAGTGGCGACGTGCTGGAATTCGACCTGGAGCTGGTCTCCGGCCTGGCCGGCTTCCGGCGCACCATGGGCGACGACGCTCCGTTCACCGGTGGCGAAGGCGAGCCGCCGGCCTACCAGATGCGCTGACACAAGGACGCTGCATGGACCTCTCTTCAAC
>NZ_JBGFFG010000283.1:0-4394 GCF_056175765.1 Pseudoxanthomonas sp. LjRoot204_2
ATGGCCAGGCACTCGGCGCAATTGGCCGACACGGTGAAGCAGAACCGCTGCGCGGCCACCGACACCATCCCGCACGTACGCACACTGCGAGCGATGGCGAACGATCTGGACATGGCATTCCCAGGGATCGCGGACGACCAGCGGTTCAAAGCGCATACCAGCCAGTTCCGCGCGGACCTGGACGCGGCCCTGAGCGCGCCGCCCACCGACTGCGCGGCCGCAGGCGCCCTGGTCGAGAAGGTAGGGGCGGACTGCAAGGCATGCCATCAGGATTTCCGGGGATGACGATAGCCGCGGCATGAATCGCACCTGACATCCGGGCCGCGCAAGCGGCTCGATTGTCATGATGTTCACGCGGTCATGTGGAGCATGCGCCCCGACGGGACACGATCATCCTGACGGTCCTACCATCTACAGGAGGCATCCATGAACCTGCGTCTTCTCGCCATCGGCATGACGACGGCCATCGCCCTCGCCGGCTGTGCAAGCACGTCCCCGGGCTACGGCAGCAGCGGCTACGGCGGTGGCTACAACAATGCGCCGGCCAACCGCTACTGCGCGGACTGCGGCATCGTCGAACGCATCGACGTGGTGTCGTCCGGCCGCAGCGCTCCGTCCGCGACCGGCGCCGTGCTGGGCGGCATCGTCGGTGCGGTCGCCGGCCGCCAGATCTCGGACCGCACGGGCGGCAGCGAAGGCAACAAGAATGTCTCCACGGTTGCAGGCGCGGTGGCAGGTGCCGCCGCCGGCAATGCGATCCAGAACCGCACCACCGGTGACACCTACAACATCACGGTGCGCATGGACGATGGACGCCGCGTGACGATCAGCCAGCGCGACCTCGGCGGGGTCCGGGAGAACACCTACGTCCGCATCCAGAACGGTCGCGTGGTCATCCGCTGATCGCCCGCGCCACACCGCAGCAAAGAAAAAGCCCGGCATCCGCCGGGCTTTTTCCTGTGGAGCCCGCGCCTTCGCGCGGTCCTGCATTCTCCAGTTCAGACCGGCTGGACGGCATCCGCCTGGAGGCCCTTCTGGCCCTGCACGACGGTGAAGCTGACCTTCTGGCCTTCCTTCAGGCTCTTGAAGCCCTGGGTCTGGATGGCACGGAAATGCACGAACACGTCCTCACCATTCTCGCGGCTGATGAAGCCGAAGCCCTTGGCATCGTTGAACCATTTGACGGTTCCGGTTTCACGATCAGACATCTACTTGCTCCTTGAAACGGGTGGTGGATACGCCTGCTGGGCGGCTGGTTGCAAGGAGGAAGCGAGGTACAAGGATGCAGCGGATCATGGATCTACCCCATCAGGCCACGATTCACGGTGACCTTGGCAACGGCAGCGGCCGCACAGTAACCCGGCATTTGGCAAAATGCAAACACGTGAGCCGAAAAGTCAACCCCCAGACAACCCTTTGATTCCTCAGGAGATTTGATTGGACATCCAGATGCTTTATTACGCCTTGGCGGTGGTACTGATCCTGGTGGGCGTGGCCGGGGTGATCCTGCCTGCCCTGCCCGGCCTGCCGCTGGTGTTCGCGGGCATGCTGCTGGCCGCCTGGGCGGGTGACTTCCAGCAGATCGGCTGGGTGACGCTGGTGGTGCTGGGACTGCTAACAGCGCTCTCGTTCGCGGCCGACATTTTCTCCACCGCGGTCGGCGCGCAGCGTGTCGGCGCCAGCCGCAAGGCGCTCTGGGGCACGGTGATCGGCACCTTCGCCGGCCTGTTCTTCATGCCCATCGGCCTGCTGGCCGGCCCGTTCATCGGTGCGCTGCTCGGCGAGCTCTGGCATGGGCGCGAGTTGCGGCAGGCGACGAAGGTCGGGCTGGGGACCTGGCTGGGCATCGTGCTGGGCGTTGTCCTGAAGCTGGGGCTGACCTTCGCGATGCTGGGCCTGTACGTCTTCGCCTGGATCTTCTAGGCCATGTCGACGCGCCTTCGCGCCCATGGCTGGCAGAATACCGCTCCCCACCCGCCTTCCCTGATCGAGCCCCGCATGACGCACCGCGCCCGACTCCTGCCGCTCGCCATCGGCGTTTCCCTCTCGTTCGCTGCCCAGGCGCAGGACGCACCGGCCGTTCCCTCCGCCGAGGCCTGCTTCCTGCTCGAGAACGATGCCGCCCGCCTGGCCTGTTACGACCAGGCGCTGGGCAGGAGTGCCCGCGACACGCGGACCGCGGACGAACAGGCGCGCGCTGCGAAGGAAGCGGAGGCGCAGGCACGCGACCAGGCGCGTGCGTCGGCCCGCGCCGAGGCCGAGGCGGCCAAAGCGGCGGACCTGCCCATGGGCGAGCGCGCCCGGCGGCGCATGGGCGCCTGGTTCCGGGTCGACGACGAGGCGGACGCCGACCTGATCGCCAACGCCGGCCGCGGTTCGCTGCTCGACAGCCGCTGGGAGCTGGCCAAGGATTCGAAGCTGGGTGTCTTCCAGTTGCGCGCCTACAAGCCCATGTACCTGCTGCCAGCGTTCTGGACCAGCCAGGTCAACGAGACGCCCTCCTCGCCCAATCCCGACAACACGGTCACCGAGCCGCAGGCACTGCAGGACATCGAAGCGAAGTTCCAGCTGAGCTTCAAGACCAAGTTCGCCGAGAACCTGTTCGGCGACAACGGCGACATCTGGGGTGCATACACCCAGAGCTCGCGCTGGCAGGTCTATAACGGCGAGGAATCACGCCCGTTCCGCGAAACCAATTACGAACCCGAAGTGATGCTGGTGTTCCGCAACAACTACAGCCTGGCGGGCTGGAAGGGGCGGATGGCGGGCATCGGCATCAACCACCAGTCCAACGGCCGCAGCGATCCGCTGTCGCGCAGCTGGAACCGCGTCATCGCCACCATCGGCCTGGATCGCGAGAACTGGGCTTTCGTCGTGCGTCCGTGGTATCGCGTCCCGGACGGCAACGACGACGAGAACCCGGATATCGAGGACTACATCGGCCGCGGCGATGCGATGCTCACCTACGCGCGCGACGGCCATGTATTCACCGTACTGGGCCGGCACTCGCTGCGTGGCGGCGATCAGTCGCACGGCGCCCTGCAGCTGGACTACGGCTTCCCGATCAATCGCGCGTTCCGCGCCCACGTGCAGTTGTTCCATGGCTACGGCGAAAGCCTGATCGACTACAACCACAAGGCCACCTACGTCGGCCTGGGCATCTCGTTGCTGGACTGGTACTGATGGACGACGTGACGATCTACCACAACCCCGCGTGCGGCACCTCGCGGAACACGCTGGGACTGATCCGCAATGCGGGTATCGAGCCGCAGGTCATCGAATACCTGAAGACGCCGCCCGATCGCGCCACGCTGGTGTCGCTGATCGCGGCGATGGGCACGCCCGTGCGCGAGGTTGTCCGGACCAAGGAAGCGCTTTACCCGGAACTCGGCCTTGCCGATGCCGACGACGCGGCGCTCATCGACGCCATGCTGGACCATCCGGTGCTGATCAACCGTCCGATCGTGGTGACGACCCTCGGCACCCGGCTTTGCCGGCCCTCCGAACGGGTCCTGGATATCCTGCCGCAGGCGCAGCGTGGCGCTTTCAGCAAGGAAGATGGCGAGCCGGTCGTCGACGAGGCCGGAAACCGCCTCGCCTGACGTAAGATCCTGCGCAGGAATCGCACCGCCTGCCAGGATGCTCATGACACGCCCTCGCCGTTCGTTCTTCGCCTACGCTTCGGCCATGCTCGGGCTGCTGAGCCTGATGGCCGTCGCCTGTTTCCATTTCCCCGAACTGCTGACGAGCAGGGAATTCCGGGCCGCCTACAACGAGCAGTTCGCTCGCCACCTGCTGCTGGTCGGGTTGGCGGCCGCCTTCGCCATGGGCACCTGGGCCATCCTTCGCGACCGCAACAAGCGCATCGCGCTCATCGGTGTCGGTGGTGCCACGCTGGCGGTGCTGCTGGGCGGCACCAACGTGCAGTTCGACGCCATCGGCAAGACACCGTACTCGCTGGGCCTGGACTGGTTCGTGATCTCGCTTTTCTTCTCGGCGCTGGTGTTCGTGCCGCTGGAACACTACCTCGGCAAGCGCCGGATCTCGCCGCTGCGTCCCGGCTGGCGCACCGACGTGACGTACTTTTTCATGAGCCACATGCTGGTCCAGTTCATCCTGATCCTGGTGACGGCCTCCACCTCGACCATCGCCGGCCTGGCCGCGTTCCCCGCCTTGGAGGACGCCATCCAGTCGCTGCCGGTCTGGGCGCAGTTCCTGATCGCCGTGTTCGTCGCCGACCTCGCGCAAGCGCTGCTGCACCGCGCGTACCACAACATTCCGTGGCTCTGGCGCTTCCATGCCGTGCACCATTCCAGCCGCGAGATGGATTGGCTGGCCGGCTCGCGCACCCATATCGTCGAGATCGTGCTGACGCGCAGCGCGGTGCTGTTTCG
>NZ_JBGFFG010000284.1:0-4387 GCF_056175765.1 Pseudoxanthomonas sp. LjRoot204_2
AGCCAGGTGTGCACCGGGAACATGGGGATCTTGACTGCGAAGGCGATCAGGAATGCGAAGAACAGCCAGGTCTGCTCCTTCGCGCTCAACGGCATCGCGTACAGGTCGGCCAGCTGGAAGCTGCCGCCCTTGATGTACAGGTACACCAGACCGACCAGCATCAGCACCGAGCCGAGGAACGTGTACAGGAAGAACTTCAACGAGGCATAGATGCGGCGTGGTCCGCCCCAGACACCGATGATCAGGAACATCGGGATCAGCATCGCTTCGAAGAACACGTAGAACAGTACGGCGTCGCTGGCAGCGAAAATGCCGTTGGTCAGGCCTTCCAGGATCAGGAACGCCGCCACGTACTGCGCCACGCGCTTGTTCACCGAACCCCACGCACCCGCCAGCGTCAGCATCGTGATGAGGGTGTTGAGCAACAACAGCGCCACCGCGATGCCGTCGGCACCCAGGTTGTAATGGATGTCGAAGCTCGGGATCCACGCATGGGTCTCGATGAACTGCAGGCTCGGATTCGCGTAGTCGAAGCCCGTCAGCAGGCCGATGCTGGCGACGAACGTCAGTACCGCGACCGCCAGGCCCAGCCAGCGCGCTGCGCCCGCGCGGGCGTTGCCCACGGCGAGGACCAGCGCACCGCCCAGGATGGGCAGCCAGATCAGAACACTAAGCAGGGGCCAGTTCGACACGTTGTGTTATCCGTTGAGTTCTTCGCCAGGACGCTCCGCACGGGGCGGCGCCAGGTCGTTACTGCCAAAACCTGATGATCACGCCCAGCAGCAGGATCAGGCCGATGATCATCGCGAACGCGTAGTGGTACAGGTAACCGGACTGGGTCTTGCGCAGCAGCTGCGCGCCCAGGTCGACCAGCCTGGCGGTGCCGTTCACCGCCGCACCATCGATCACGTGGCTGTCGAAGGCGCGCGACGCCTTGCCCAGCTTGACGCCACCACCGGCAAAGCCGTTGATCCACAGGTGGTCGGCCCAGTACTTCTTGTCCAGGATGTTGGTCAGGAAGGCGCCCAAGGCACTGTGGCGCATCCTGCCGGGCAGCTCCGGCCTGAACAGGTACAGGAAGGTCGCCAGGGCGAAGCCTCCGAATGCCAGCCATAGCGCTGGCGTTTTCACGCTGTGAAGCGCGAAGTTGATTGCACCGTGCCACTCCGGCAACAACGCCATCACCGTATCGCGCGGCGACGTGGCCAACGACGGGTCGAGGCGAAGGAAGTCGATCGCGCCCTGGAAGAACGGCGTCACCCCATGATGGGCATCGTTCCAGGCCGTCCCGAACAGCATCGGACCGGCGGTGAACATGCYGATCAGGATGGACGGAATCGCGAGCAGTACGAGCGGCACCGTCACCACCCACGGCGATTCGTGCGGCTCATGCGCACCGTGATGGTGGCCATGGTCGTCGTGCGCCTCAGCGTGCGCGGCGTCGTGCCCGTGGTCGCTGTGCCCATGGTCGTCGTGGGCATCCCGGAACCGCTCCTTCCCGTGGAAGGTGAGGTACAGCAGGCGGAAGCTGTAGAAGCTGGTCACGAACACGCCCAGCAGCACGGCCCAATACCCATATGTCGCGATCCATTCGCTGGGGCCCTGATAGCCCTGGGCCGCCATCACGCCCATCTCGGACATCTTTTCGCCCAGCTCGTGCGCCACCTCGTGATGGTGGTGCGCGGCTTCGATGATGACGTCCTTCGAGTAGAAACCCGAGAAGAACGGCGTGCCGACCAGCGCCAGCGTGCCGATCAGGCTGGTGATCCAGGTGATGGGCATGTACTTGCGCAGGCCGCCCATCTTCCGCATGTCCTGCTCGTGGTGCATGCCGATGATGACCGAGCCGGCCGCCAGGAACAGCAGCGCCTTGAAGAAGGCGTGCGTCATCAGGTGGAACACGGCCGCCGAATAAGCCGACACGCCCAGCGCGACCGTCATGTAGCCCAGCTGCGACAGCGTGGAATACGCCACCACGCGCTTGATGTCGTTCTGCACGATGCCGATCAGGCCGGTGAACAACGCCGTGGTCGCGCCGATGAACAACACGAAGTCCAGCGCCGTCTGCGACAGCTCGAACAGCGGCGACATGCGCGCGACCATGAAGATGCCGGCGGTCACCATCGTCGCGGCGTGGATCAGCGCGGAGATCGGCGTCGGGCCTTCCATCGAGTCCGGCAGCCAGACGTGCAGCGGCACCTGGGCGGACTTGCCCATCGCACCGATGAACAGGCAGATGCAGGTCAGCGTGGCCATGGACCAGATCACGGGCTGGTCGAGCAGCTGCGTGGTGTGGCCGAACAGGGTCACGGCACCGGACCAGACCGGCACTGCCTTGCCTCCGAGCAGCGTGGCGTTGGCGAACACGGTGGCGTAGTCCAGCGTGCCGAACATCAGCAGCACGCAGCCGATGCCCAGCAGGAAGCCGAAGTCGCCCACGCGGTTGACCAGGAAGGCCTTCATGTTGGCGAAGATCGCCGTCGGGCGCTTGAACCAGAAACCGATCAGCAGGTAGGACACCAGGCCCACCGCTTCCCAGCCGAAGAACAGTTGCAGGAAGTTGTTGCTCATCACCAGCATCAGCATGCTGAAGGTGAACAGCGAGATGTAACTGAAGAAGCGCTGGTAGCCGGGATCTTCCGCCATGTAGCCGATGGTGTAGACATGCACCAGCAGCGACACGAAGGTCACCACGACCATCATCATCGCGGTCAGCCTGTCGATCATGAAGCCGACATGGCCGGTGATGCTGCCCACCTCGAAGAAGGTGTACAGGTTCTGGTTGAACGGCGACGCACCCAGCGCCACCAGCTGGTACAGCACCCAGCACGACAGCGCGCAGCTGGTGGCCACGCCCAGGATGGTCGCGGTATGCGCGCCGGCCCGGCCGACGAAACGCCCGAACAACCCGGCGATGATGCTGCCCAGCAGCGGCGCCAGCACGATGGCCAGCAGCACGTTCTTGGAGAGGAGGACTTCCATACCGGTCATCGGTGCATCAGCCTTTGAGCGTATCGACTTCGGCCACGTTGATCGTGCGCCGGGTGCGGAACAGGGTGACCAGGATCGCCAGGCCGATGGCGGCCTCGGCGGCGGCCACGGTCAGGATGAAGAACACGAAGATCTGGCCGGCGGCATCGCCCAGTTCGCGCGAGAACGCGACGAAATTGATGTTCACCGAGAGCAGCATCAGTTCGATCGACATCAGCAGCACGATGACGTTCTTCCGGTTGAGGAAGATGCCCGCCAGGCTGATGCAGAACAGCACGGCGCCGAGCGCCAGCAGGTGGCCTACGGAAATCATGCCTTGCCCTCCCCTTCCGCCGGCGCACTGGCCGGCGTTTCGCGCACCGGTTTCTCGGCCGGCATCGACACCATGCGGATGCGGTCGCGCGCCTTGACCCGCGACTGCTCGCCCGGGTCCTGCGTCTTGATGCCGGTGCGCTTGCGCAACGTCAGCATCACCGCCGCCACCACGGCCACGGTCAGGATGACGGCGGCGAACTCGAACGGCAGCAGGAACTCGGTGAACAGCGTGCGCGCCAGCCAGGCGGTGTTGGACACCTCGGCGGCCGCAGCGGCGGCGTTGTCGGCGAGCGGCACGGCCATCTTAGCCTTGATGCCGATCAGCACGAGCATCTGAGCCAACATGACCACGGCCACCAGCAGGCCCACCGGCAGGAACCTGACCCAGCCTTCGCGCATGGCGGTGACGTCGATGTCGAGCATCATCACCACGAACAGGAACAGCACCATCACCGCGCCCACGTAGACGAGGATCAGCGCCACGCCGAGGAACTCCGCGCCCACCAGCAGCCAGATGCRGGCCACCGAGAAGAACGTCAGGATGAGRCACAGCACGGCATGCACCGGGTTGCGCACGCTGATCACCGCGCCGGCGGCGACGACCGCGACGGTGGCGAAGGCGTAGAAACTGATCAGAACCCAATCCATTCTTCGGACCTCAGCGGAAAGCGGCGTCGGCGGCGCGGCGCTCGGCGATCTCGGCTTCCAGCCGGTCCCCGATCGCCAGCAGCTGCGGCTTGGTGACGATGTTCTGCCCGCGCTTGTCGAAGTGGTACTCCAGCACGTGCGTTTCCACGATCGAGTCCACCGGGCAGCTTTCTTCGCAGAAGCCGCAGTAGATGCACTTGAACAGGTCGATGTCGTAGCGCGTGGTGCGGCGGGTGCCGTCCTCGCGCGGCGCCGAATCGATGGTGATCGCCAGCGCCGGGCACACCGCCTCGCAGAGCTTGCAGGCGATGCAGCGCTCTTCGCCGTTCGGATAGCGGCGCAGCGCGTGCAGGCCGCGGAAGCGCGGCGACTGCGGGAACTTCTCCATCGGGTACATCAGCGTGTACTTCGGCTTGAAGGTGTACTTCAGTGT
>NZ_JBGFFG010000285.1:0-4385 GCF_056175765.1 Pseudoxanthomonas sp. LjRoot204_2
GGCGTCCTCGTCGTCGAATGCGATCACACCGGCGGCGACGCAGACGATCACCTTCAACAACCCCGGCGCGCAGAACTTCGGTACCACGCCGACGCTGACGGCGACGTCTGATTCCGGCCTGACGCCGACGTTCACCTCGTCGACCACCGGGGTCTGCACGATCACCACCGGCGGCGCGCTGACGTTCGTCACGTCCGGCACCTGCACCATCAACGCCGACCAGGCGGGCGACGGCAGCTACCTCGCGGCGACGCAGGTCACCCGCTCGTTCACCGTCAACGCCGTGTTGCCGGGTGCTCCGACCATCGGGACGGCAGCGATGGCCGCCCCGGGCGAGGTCGATGTCGCGTTCACCGCGCCGGTGAGCAGTGGCGGCGCCCCGATCACCGGCTACACCGTGACCGCGAGTCCGGGAGGTGCGACGGCGACGGGCACGGGCAGTCCGGTCCGCTTCACCGGTCTCACGCCGGGCACCAGCTATACCTTCACCGTACGCGCGACCAACAGCGTGGGCATGGGCGCGGCATCGGCCGCCTCGAACGCGGTCACGCCGATGCCGGCGCTGACCGTGGGTCCGGCGAGCGTGTCGCTGCCCTACAACGCGCCCGCCGCGCCGGTGACACTGCCGATCACCGGCACGCCCGACTCGGTGGCCGTGGATACCGCGCCGTCGCACGGCACCGCGACGGTGAACGGCACCACGATCACCTACCAGCCGACGCCGGGGTATGCCGGCCCTGACAGCTTCACGTACACCGCGACCGACGCGTACCAGACCACGGCGCCGGCGCTGGTCAGCATTACGGTGGCCCCGCCCAGCGTGGTGCTGGACGCGACGAGTCCGCCCAATGGCATCGGCGGCGCGGCATACGCGCACGCTTTCATCGCCAGCGGCGGCGCATCGCCCTATGTGTTCGACGTGGTGGGAGGCGCGTTGCCGGACGGCGTGAGCCTGGGATCGGACGGACGCCTCGTCGGTACGCCGACCGTGGCAGGCAGCTTCACGGTGACCGTGCGCGCGACCGACAGCAGTACCGGCACCGGTCCGTTCACCGCGCAGCGCCAGTACACGCTGCAGGTGGCGGCGCCGCAGATCCTCTTCTCGCTGTCGGCACTGCCGCAGGGGACGCATGCGAGTGCGTTCGACCAGACACTGTCGGTCAGTGGCGGCACTGCGCCCTACGCCTATGCGGTGACGGCGGGCCAACTGCCGCAAGGGGTGACGCTGAGCGCCGCCGGCGTGTTGGCGGGTACGCCGACGCAGGCCGGCCGCTTCGCGTTCACCGTCGAAGTCCGCGATGCCAATGGCTTCACCGCTGCACAGCCGTATGAGCTGGTCGTCGCGCAGGCGGCGCAGGCGATCTCCGGCTTCGCTGCCACTCCGGCGACCCCGGTGTTCACTCCGGACGGCACCTTCTCCGTGGCCGCCGCGGGCGGTGCATCGGGCAACGCGGTGGTCTTCGCCAGCATCACGCCCCAGGTCTGCGCAGTCAGCGGTTCGACCGTCACCATGCGCGCGGTCGGCCGTTGCAGCCTGACCGCGGACCAGGCGGGCGATGCCAACCACCAGGCCGCACCGCAAGTGCGGCTGGATGTCGACATCGCTGCGGCGGTGCCGACGCTGGTGTGGCCGGAAACGCTGCGGAAGGTATATGGGGAGCCGGCATTCGACCTGGCCAACCCGCAGAGCCCCAGCAGCGGCGCGTTTACGTTCGCCAGCAGCGATCCCGCCGTGGCCAGCATCAGCGGGCGTACGGTGACGCTGCATGCGGAAGGGGAAACGGTCATCACCGCCACGCAGGCCGCGGCCGGCAACTACGCCGCTGCCAGCGTGGAGATGCGCCTGCAGGTGGACGTGCGCCCCGATCCCACGCGCGATGCGGTCGTGGTGGGCCTGTTGCAGGCGCAGGTGGATGCCAGCGTGCGCTTCGCCAACGTACAGCAGTCCAACATCCGCGACCGCCTGCGCCAGGTGCGCAGCGGTGCGAACGGCTCCAGCAACAGCGTGACGCTCGCGTATGCCGGCGACGAGGATCGCCAGGGGCTTTCAGTGCCGGTAGGCCAGGCGACCGGCCAAGCCTGGCCGGCGCTGCCGCAGGGGTGGGGCGGCTGGGCCTCGGGCACCGCGACGTTCGGCAAGCGCGGCGGGGCGGGTGGCTACGACGTCCAGACCGACGGCATCACGGTGGGTGCGGACCGCGCGTTCGGCGAGCATCTGCTGGTGGGCGTGGCCGGCAGCCTGGCGCGCAACGACAGCGACCTGGGCGGCGACGCCTCGCGGCTCAAGGCGGACCAGCGTTCGCTTGCGCTGTATGGCCTGTGGCGCAGCGGCGAACACGTCTTCGTGGATGCGATGCTCGCCACTGGACGGCTGGACTTCGACCTGCGTCGCTGGAGCGAGGACGCCGACGCCACGGCGACGGCGGTGCGCGATGGCGAACAGTGGTTCGGTTCGCTGGCACTGGGCTATGAGCACCGCAGCGATCGTATGACCCTCACCGGCTACGGTCGTCTCGATGCGAGTCGCACCACGCTGGACGCGTATCGCGAACACGGACTGGATATCTATGATCTGGCGTACCGCCGGCAGGTGGTCGAGAACCGGGCGCTGGCACTGGGCCTGGAGGGCAGTTACCAGGCAGGCGGCGCGAATGGCCGCTACCGGCCGTTCTGGAGCCTCGAATACCGCCAGGCGATCGAGGACAGGGGCGATGCCACGATGAACTACGTGGTCTGGCCGCATCCGACCGACTATCGACTGGACCTGCAGAGCTACAACGACGACGCCCTGTCGTTGGCGGCGGGCGTGGACATGAAACTGCGCCGCGGCTGGTTGCTGTCGTTGCTGTTCGGTCACGAACAGGCGAGCAGCGGCACGCAGGGGAGCAGCATCGGCCTGCGCCTGTCGTATGGCCAGCCGTCGAGCGGCGGCTTCGTACGGGACGACGGCACGATGGCGAGCGAGGAGGCACGTCGTTGCGGACGACGCTGTGCCGGTAACGCGAACGCCGACGCATCGCGCTGACCCGCCCCCGTGGTCCTGCGGCCTCCACGACGCCCGGCGATCGCCGGGCGTCAGGGGGCGGGGGCACCGCATCGACGTCCCTGGCATCACCTTCGGCAGGGGTCGGCGCAGGCGGCTGGCGGGTACCCTGAGGGGCCCGCCCGCGCGTGATGCGCGCACGCCCTGTCCCGGAGGATCCCGTTGAAGAAGACCCTGCTGTCCGCCGCCACCCTGCTGGCCCTCGCCACCGCCGCCCCGCTCGCGGCCCACGAAGACCGCAGTTGCCTGGATGAGGGCTGCATGCTGCAGTCGCTGTTCGCCGAGCCCGATACCGCGGGTACGACCGTTCCGACCATTGCGGCCCAACGCTTCGGTACCTGGGGTATCGACACCGCGGGCATGGACCGGCAGGCGAAGCCCGGCACCGACTTCTTCCGTTATGTCTCCGGCACCTGGGCCGACACGACGCAGATTCCCGCCGACCGCTCCAGCTACGGGGGGTTCGCCATCCTGCGCGACCTGTCCGAAGCACGCCTGCGGGTGCTGGTGGAAGGCTATGCGCTGGGCGATCCCGCGACGGGGGGCGACCCCGCCAAGATTGCGGCGCTGTACCGGGGCTTCCTGGACGAGACGACGGTCGAAGCGCTCGGGGCGAAGCCCCTGCAGCCGGTCCTGGCCGACATCCGCGCAGCCAGGGACAGGAACGCGCTGGCCCGCCTGATGGGTACACGCGGCGGCTTCTACGACAGCTTCTTCAACCTCAGCGTCAGCGACGACCAGAAGAATCCGGACCGGTATGCGCTCTACCTGAGCCAGGGTGGCCTTGGCCTGGGCGATCGCGAAATGTACCTGCGCGACACCTTCAAGCCGCAGCGCGAGCGCTACGTGGCGTACATGGCGCAGATGCTGCAGTTGGCCGGCTGGGAGAAGCCGCAGGAGAACGCGACGGCGATCCTGGCGCTGGAGACGCGCATCGCCGACGCGCACTGGACGCGCGCCGAGAGCCGCAACCGCGACAAGACCTACAACCCGCGTCCGCTGGCGGAGTTCGCGTCGACCTCGCCCGGCTTCCCCTGGACGGACTTCTTCCGGGCGGCAGGCGTCGAAGGCGCGGGCCGCGCGGTGATCCGCCAGGACAGCGCGATCCCGAAGATCGCCGCGATCTTCGCCGGGACCGATGTCGCCACGCTGCAGGCCTGGCAGGCGTTCCACGCGACCGACAACGCGGCGCCGCTGCTGTCGAAGGACTTCTCGGTGGCGCAGTACGAGTTCCGCGACAAGTTCCTGTCGGGACAACCGCAGCAGCGCGAGCGCTGGAAGCGGGGCGTGTCGTTCGCCGAGTCGGCCATGGGCGAAGCGATCGGTCGCGACTACGTGGCGC
>NZ_JBGFFG010000286.1:0-4379 GCF_056175765.1 Pseudoxanthomonas sp. LjRoot204_2
GACCAGCGCATCGAAGCGCTGGTGGCCGCCGGCGTGGACGTCATCATCGTCGATACCGCGCACGGTCATTCGCAGGGCGTGCTGGATCGCGTCAGCTGGGTCAAGAAGCGCTTCCCGCAGCTGCAGGTCATCGGCGGCAACATCGTCACCGGTGACGCTGCGCTCGCATTGATGGACGCCGGCGCGGACGCGGTGAAGGTCGGCGTGGGCCCGGGTTCGATCTGCACCACCCGCATGGTGGCCGGCGTGGGCGTGCCGCAGATCACCGCGATCGACATGGTCGCCGAAGCATTGCAGGACCGCATTCCGCTGATCGCCGACGGCGGCATCCGCTACTCGGGCGACATCGGCAAGGCGATCGCCGCCGGTGCGTCGACAGTGATGATCGGTGGCCTGTTCGCGGGCACCGAAGAGGCGCCGGGCGAAGTCGAGCTGTTCCAGGGCCGCAGCTACAAGAGCTACCGCGGCATGGGCAGCCTGGGTGCGATGGAAAAGGGGTCCAAGGACCGCTACTTCCAGGACGCCAGCGACGCCGACAAGCTCGTGCCGGAAGGCATCGAAGGTCGCGTGCCGTACCGTGGTTCGGTCGGCGGCATCATCCACCAGCTCGTCGGCGGCCTGCGCGCCACGATGGGCTACGTGGGCTGCGCGACCATCGAGGACATGCGCAGCAAGCCGAAGTTCGTGGTCATCACGGGCGCCGGCCAGCGCGAGAGCCACGTGCACGACGTGCAGATCACCAAAGAGCCACCGAACTACCGGATGGGCTGATCGTTGCCAGAGAAGGGAGACGCCAGCGTTTCCCTTCTTCGTTTATAGCCGCAGGACACCATGACGAATATCCACACCGACAAGATCCTCATCCTCGATTTCGGCGCGCAGTACACGCAGCTGATCGCCCGCCGCATCCGCGAGATCGGCGTCTATTGCGAAATCTGGGCGTGGGACCACGATCCGGACGAAATCGCGAAGTTCGGCGCCAAGGGCATCATCCTGTCGGGTGGGCCGGAGTCGACCACGCAGCACGGCGCACCCGCGGCGCCGCAGCAGGTGTTCGACAGCGGCCTGCCGATCCTCGGCATCTGCTATGGCATGCAGACCCTGGCCGCGCAGCTGGGCGGCTCGACGGAAGCCGCGGACGCACGCGAGTTCGGTCACGCCGAGGTGCAACTGGTCGCGCACGACGCGTTGCTGGGTGGCCTGAGCGACCACCAGGGTGCGCCGCGCATCGACGTGTGGATGAGCCATGGCGACCACGTCGCCAAGGCGCCGCCGGGCTGGACGATCACCGCCACCACCGACCGCATTCCGGTCGCGGCGATGGCGTTGGAAGAAAAGCGCTGGTACGGCGTGCAGTTCCATCCGGAAGTGACGCACACCAAGCAGGGCCAGACGCTGCTGCGCCGCTTCGTCGCCGAGATCTGCGACTGCAAGACGCTTTGGACGGYCGCGAACATCATCGACGACCAGATCGCCCGCGTGCGCGAGCAGGTCGGCTCTGACGAGGTGATCCTCGGCCTGTCCGGTGGCGTGGATTCGTCGGTCGTGGCCGCGCTRCTGCACAAGGCGATCGGCGACCAGCTGACCTGCGTGTTCGTCGATACCGGCCTGCTGCGCTGGCAGGAGGGCGACCAGGTGATGGCGATGTTCGCCGAGCACATGGGCGTCAAAGTCGTGCGCGTCAACGCGGCCGACCGCTATTTCAGCGCGCTGGAAGGCGTCGCCGACCCGGAAGCCAAGCGCAAGATCATCGGCAACCTGTTCGTCGAGATCTTCGAAGAAGAGTCGAACAAGCTGAAGAATGCCAAGTGGCTGGCGCAGGGCACGATCTATCCGGACGTGATCGAGTCGGCCGGCAGCAAGACCGGCAAGGCGCACGTCATCAAGAGCCACCACAACGTCGGCGGCCTGCCCGAGCACATGAAGCTGGGCCTGGTCGAACCGCTGCGCGAGCTGTTCAAGGACGAAGTACGCCGCCTCGGCGTCGAGCTCGGCCTGCCGCGCACGATGGTCTATCGTCATCCGTTCCCGGGCCCCGGCCTGGGTGTGCGCATCCTGGGCGAAGTGAAGCCCGAGTACGCCGAACTGCTGGCCAAGGCCGATGCGATCTTCATCGACGAACTACGCAAGGCCGATCTGTATGACAAGACCTCGCAGGCGTTCGCCGTATTCCTGCCGGTGAAGTCGGTGGGCGTCGTCGGCGATGCGCGTGCGTACGAGTGGGTGATCGCGCTGCGCGCGGTCGAGACGATCGATTTCATGACCGCGCATTGGGCGCACCTGCCGTACGATTTCCTCGGCACCGTCTCCAACCGCATCATCAATGAGCTGCGTGGCGTCTCGCGCGTGGTCTACGACATCTCGGGCAAGCCGCCGGCCACCATCGAGTGGGAGTGATGGCCGGTCACGACGACGAGCACTGGATGCGGCACGCGTTCGCCCTGGCGGACCGTGCCGAGCGCGAGTTCGATGAAATTCCGGTCGGCGCCGTGCTGGTGGGTGCCGACGGCGAGGTGTTGGGCGAAGGCTGGAACCGCAACATCCTCGACCACGATCCGACGGCGCATGCCGAAATCGTGGCGATGCGTGAAGCGGGCAAGGCGACAGGCAATCACCGTCTGATAGACAGCACGCTCTACGTGACCCTGGAGCCGTGCGCGATGTGCGCCATGGCGCTCGTGCACGCCCGGGTCGCGCGCGTGGTCTACGGCGCCAGCGACCCGAAGACCGGCGCTTGCGGCAGCGTGTTCGACCTGATCGCCGATCCGCGGCACAACCACCGCATCGAGCTCCGGGGCGGTGTACTGGGCGATGAGGCAGGGCGCCGCCTGACCAACTACTTCCGCGCCAAGCGCGGGCGACCGCTCGTCTAGGGTGTCGGGAACTTCCGTTTCACCTTGCGGTGGTCCATCTCTTCGTTGATGGCCGTGACCGCCAGCGTCGACTCGCGTGCGAGCAGCAGGCTCGCCGCCAGCATGGCCACCACGCCAAGGGCGGCCAGCCACGTAGGCAGCGAGCCGAGCCGATGGCCAGTGAACGTATCCACGGCAACGGCCAGGCTGGTGCCGACGAAGCAGCTGATCGCGCCATAGAGCAGCTGGCCCGCGCGCAGGATGATCAGGCTGCGCAGGCGCTGCAGTCCGATGCGCTTCTCGAGTAGCGTGCGGTCGGCTTCATCCTCCGCGTCGGCCAACTCGCGCAACAGGGTGCGTGCCCGGTCGATGATGCGCGCCAGGCGGTTGTTCGCCGACAGCAGCAGCGATGCCGTTGCGGTCAGGAAGAATGCCGGTGCGAGCATCGCGGTGAGCACGGCATGGTCGGTGGAGGGATTCATGGGCCGGTCGCCGGGGTGGTCTGCGTTATGATGACATGAAGCGGTGTTGCCGCATCCCCGGTGAGGATTCCCGGGCTTTCTCTCCGTCACGGATTCCCGCATGGCCTCGAACAACGCGAACAATGACCGCCTGATCTGGATCGACCTGGAGATGACAGGGTTGGATACCGATCGCGATTCCATCCTGGAAATCGCCACCGTGGTGACCGATTCGAAGTTGAACGTGCTGGCGGAGGGCCCCGAGTTCGCGATCGCGCATCCGGTCTCCGTGCTGGAGGCGATGGACGACTGGAACCGGAACCAGCATGGCCGGTCGGGGCTGTGGAAGCGCGTGGTGGAAAGCGACGTGTCGCTGGGGCAGGCCGAAGCGCAGACGGTGGCCTTCCTGGCCGAGTGGCTGCCGGCGGGCGCTTCGCCGATGTGCGGCAACTCGATCTGCCAGGACCGCCGCTTCCTGCATCGGCTGATGCCGAGGCTGGAGAAGTACTTCCACTACCGCAACCTGGACGTCAGTACGCTGAAGGAGCTGGCGCGACGCTGGGCGCCGCAGGTGCTGGAAGGGGTGCGCAAGCAGGCCAGCCATACGGCACTTAGCGACGTGCGCGATTCCATCGAGGAACTGCGCCACTACCGCAAGCACATGGCGGCGCTCGCCGGCGAGTGACCTGGTGTGCGCCATGCGCACGCCGCTCTGGAACCATCACCGCGCGTCGTGCGCAGGTCGTACGCTACGTGGCCGGTTTCGCCACGTCGCCGTCGTCGGCCACGCCCTTGGTGACGATATCGCCCAGCGGCGCACCATCGCCGTTATGGTGGTAGACGTGCAGGTCGCGTTGCGGATAGGGGATGTTGAGCCCTTGGCCGATGATCTCGGTGCGTACGGCCTCGGTGAGGTCGCTCTTGGTCTCGCCGAAATCCTTGGTCTTCGTCCACGCCAGCAGGATCAGGTCGACGCTGCTCTCGCTCAGCTTGCTGACGATCACGCTGGGCGCCGGCTCATCCAGCACGAGCGGATGGTCCTGTGCGATCTTCAGCAGGATGGACT
>NZ_JBGFFG010000287.1:0-4367 GCF_056175765.1 Pseudoxanthomonas sp. LjRoot204_2
CCGCAACTGCGACGAGGCCCGCGCGCGCGGGGCTGCGCCTGTGGGGCGCGGAGATCCTGGCTACGGGCCGCACTTGGACCGTGACAACGACGGCGTGGGCTGTGAGCCGTATCGGGGACGCTGAACCGCTACGTTTCCGCCACGTGCATCGCTCCCATCGCCGCCGCTGCGATCGGGGGAACTGAAGGGCGGCACTCGCTGCGCGCTGTAACCGCTTCCCAGCCGGCCATGGGGGTGGGCCATAATGCGGTCGATGCCTGAACAGAATTCCCTGCCGTTCCCGGACGGCCCGACCCCGACGCCGCCGGAGAAGAAGCCGGGCGCGACGGACGTGCCCGTGCCTGACGCGACCCAGCCTCCGGCCGCGGATGTCGACATGCGTGGGACGGCCGGCCTGCCGATGGCCCCGGTTGCCCGCCAGGCGAAACGTCCGCTGTGGGCGCGCCTGCTCGGGCGCCTGGCCGACCCCTGGCTGGCCCTGAACATCGAACCCGCCGCGCCGGCCGAGCTGCTGGACGGCCGCCCGGTCTGCTACGTGCTGGAAGACTACGGCCTGTCGAATGCGCTGATCCTCGATCGCGCCYGCCGCGACGCCGGCCTGCCGTCCCCGCTGGTGCCCCTGCCCGTCGGTGGCAATCCGCTGGGCCGCAAGCGCGCCTACGTGGCCCTGTCGCGCCGCAACGCCAGCACGCTGATCCCCGACCAGGTCAGCGCCAAGACGCATTCCGGTTCGCTGGCGCGCCTGCTGGAAGCGCATCGCGCCAGCGCGGGCCTGGACGTGCAGCTGGTGCCGGTCTCGATCTTCGTCGGCCGCGCGCCGGACAAGCAGAGCGGCTGGTTCTCGGTCCTGTTCTCGGAAAACTGGGCCATCGTCGGCCGTTTCCGCCGCCTGCTGGCGATCCTGTTGAACGGTCGCGGCACCATCGTGCGGTTCGCCCCGCCCGTGTCGCTGCGCGATACCGTCGACGAGGGCCTGGAACCCGAACGCACCGTCCGCAAACTCTCGCGCGTGCTCCGCACGCACTTCCACCGCATCCGCGAAGCGATCATCGGCCCCGACCTGTCCACCCGCCGCCTGCTGGTGGACCAGGTGCTCGCCGCCGACCCGGTCAAGGAAGCCATCGCCGAACAGGCCAGGCGAGACAAGTCCAAGCCCGAGGACGCGTGGAAGAAGGCGCATGCCTATGCGTGGGAAATCGCCGCCGACTATTCCAACCCGGTGGTGCGCTCGGCCAGCTTCCTGCTGAGCCATGTGTGGAACCAGATCTACGACGGCGTGCTGGTCCACCACCTGGACAAGTTCAAGGAGGCCGCGCCCGGACACGAAGTCGTCTACGTGCCCTGCCACCGCAGCCATATGGACTACCTGCTGCTGTCCTACCTGCTGTACGAACGCGGCATCGTGCCGCCGCACATCGCGGCCGGCATCAATCTGAACCTGCCGGTGGTCGGCACGCTGCTGCGCAAGGGCGGCGCGTTCTTCATGCGCCGCAGTTTCCGCGGCAACCCGCTGTACTCGGCCGTGTTCACCGAATACGTGGCGCAGCTGGTCTCGGGTGGTTATTCGCTGGAGTACTTCATCGAAGGCGGACGCTCGCGCACCGGCCGCCTGTTGCCGCCCAAGGGCGGCATGATCTCGATGACGCTGCGCGCGTTCCTGCGCCAGCCGCGCAAGCCGGTGCTGTTCCAGCCGGTCTACATCGGTTACGAGAAACTGCTCGAGGGCACCAGCTACCTGGACGAACTCAGCGGCCGCCCGAAGGAGAAGGAATCCATCTGGGCCGTGCTGTGGGGCATTCCCAAGGTACTGCGGCAGAACTACGGCCAGGTGGTGGTGAACTTCGGCGAGCCGATCCCGTTGAACGACGCACTGTCCCGGTACGCGCCCGAGTGGGACGGCACGCCGGTCGGCGAAGAAGAAAAGCCCGCGTGGCTGTCCGACATCGTCGATGCGCTGGCGCAGCAGATCCAGGTCAACATCAACCGCGCCGCGGACGTGAACCCGATCAACCTGCTGGCGCTGGCGCTCCTGTCCACGCCCAAGCACGCGATGGGCGAGGCCGATCTGGTCGCGCAGATCGAACTATCGAAGACGCTGCTGGCCGAACTGCCGTACTCCGACCGCGTGACGGTCACGCCGCACTCGCCCGACCGCATCATCTCCCACGCCGAAGAAATCAACATGCTGCAGCGGATCAAGCATCCGCTCGGCGACGTACTGAGCGTGGACGACGACACCGCCGTTCTGCTCAGCTACTACCGCAACAACGTCCTGCACCTGTTCACGGCCTCGTCGTGGATCGCGTGCTGCTTCCAGAACAACCGGCGCATGAGCCGTGCCGGCGTACTGCGGCTGGGCCGCACGCTGTACCCGTTCCTGCAGGCCGAGCTGTTCCTGCCGTGGAGCGAGGACGAGTTCGCCGAGCGCATGGAACGGACGATCGACGTGTTCGTGCGCGAAGGCCTGCTGCAGCAGGTCAACGACGACGACGGCGGCATCCTGGCGCGCAGTGCCGGCCAGACCGACGAGGTCTTCCGCCTGCGCGCGATCGGCCACTCGCTGCAGCAGGCGTTCGAGCGCTACTACATCGCCATTTCGGTGCTGGTGAAGAATGGTCCCGGCACGCTGGGTGCCGCCGAACTGGAGGGCCTGTGCCAGCAAGCCGCGCAGCGCCTGAGCCTGCTGTATGCGCCGGCGGCGCCGGAGTTCTTCGACAAGACCCTGTTCCGCGGCTTCATCCAGAAGCTGCGCGAGATGAAACTGGTGTGGCCGGACGAGAACAGCAAGCTGGTGTTCGACGAGCGCCTGGACGCGTGGGCGCGCGATGCCAAGGCCATCCTCGGCCGCGAACTGCGCCACACCATCGAAAAGGTCAGCCCGGAAGCGGCGAAGGCCGCCGCGCCGGCCGAGGTGCCCCCCCCGCAGGAGTGAGCGTGGTGATGCGGCGCGCAGCTGCGCCCGTCAGTGCGCGGCGGCGCTGTCCGCCCCGGGGACACGACCGAGGCGGTATCCGGCCGCACCGTGGAGCACGGCCAGGCAGCCCACGTCGGGTGGCCGCTCACCCGTGACGCGGTTTGGCAGCCGCGAGGGCATCAGCACATCGCGTGGAACGACCGCGTCAGCCACGCCTTCGCCGGCAGCGCGCGGGCCGGATCGCGTATCAGCCGGTGCAGCGGCGAGCCGCATTCGGACAGATACGGCTCGTCCTCCATCACCAGCACCATGCGCAGCAGGTCCACGCCGCCCGGCAGGATCGCCGGCGGCAGGTACTCACGGAATCCGTAGTGCTCGAACACGCCGTGCAGGAAGGGCTCGCAGGCAAGCAGGCAGAACTGGATGCGCGATTCCTGCGCCCACCGGTAGGCCTCCTCCATCAAGCGATCCACCACGGGCTTGTTGCGTTCGTCCGCCTGCACCGCGAAGCGCGTGCCCACGGCCACCTGCGACAACGGCCAGGTCCGCGCGAAATCGTCGATCCGGAACAGGTTGCCGTATTCGACCTGCACCGCCAGCGGCGAGAAGTCGTGCAGCCGCAGCGTGGCGATCGCGTGCGAACCCTTCTCCACCGCCAGCGTGGTGCCGCAGCCATCCAGGCCGTCGGTGACGCGCTTGCTGCGGTCGCCGAACTGGCCCTGTTCGTGGAAGTAAACCTCGCGGCGCAGGCGCGGAACGTCGCCCAGCGCCTCGCCGGGCAACATACGCCGCATCCGCAGTCCGATGCCGGCCAGCGCTTCGTCGGTCGCCGCCGATGCCAACCGGGCCTCACGGGCCGAGACCGGGATGCGGGGGTTGAAGGGTTTGTCCTGCTCCATGCCACTCCCTCGCCACCGCACAGGCGTGCGCGTGGCATGTCGTTGGGAACCGCGGCGCCGGCAGGACGGCAGGCGGTCCTTGGTCGGGGAAATCCCCACACCCGGACTACCAAGCAAGCATCGGGCCAACTGCCGCCGCGACCCGCCGGGACCGCGAACGACACCTGCGGCGGGCGTGGCATGGCGGGACGGAGCGCCTGACGTGCGCACGGGCGGCGGCGCGGCACGCTTCCCGGTGACGCAGTGCGTCAGATTGCGCCTCCATCACGCGATTCCCGCCTGCGCGGTCGAGCGGTCTCTGCCGACGCCGTGGCTATACCCGCCCGCGGCACACGGTGGGGAACCGGGCGCCACACGCAATGTCGACACACGCAGGGGAATCCGGTGCGTCTCATCCACCTCGCCCGCCTGGCGACATGCGCGGCGGCTATCGCTCTGGTGGATGCCCGTCCCGCCCCCGACCGCGCCTTTTCGAGTGCCATACTCCCGGCCGCCCTGACGGTGGACGGCGGGGCACTCGACCCGGCCCCCGCTCCCTGCTTCCGTTGGCCCGC
>NZ_JBGFFG010000288.1:0-4326 GCF_056175765.1 Pseudoxanthomonas sp. LjRoot204_2
CCCATCTGCACTCGGCATTCGTTGCCGGTCACGCTGGCGCATCCGCCTGTCCAGCCCTTGAAGAGCGAACCGTTGTCGGCCACGGCGGTGAGGTAGGCCTCCTGCCCCTCGCCCAGGTTCCCCGAACTGCAGGCCGTCCTCGCGCCGCCCGACGGGCAGGCGTAGACCGCGGGAATGGCATTGAGGCGTCCGCTGCCGGCACCGGTGGTGTGGGCGGTGAGCAGGTGCTGCGCGGCACTCACGGGCGTGCTGAGGCCATCGGTATTGTTGGCGGCGACGCTGTCCGACATCCCGGCGGGCGGCGTCACGCTGACCACCGTCACTACCGGCGTACCGGCCGATGCCGCGGTGATGCCGTTGACGGTATAGACCAGCGACTGGCCCACCGGCAGGTTGGCGGTGGCCGTCGACAGGGTGCCGGACCCACTGCTGGTGGCGCCGCAGCTGGCCGTGCTGCCGCCCGGGACCGCACAGGTCCAGGCGGCGGTGCCGTTCGCACCGCTCAGGCTTTGCGAAAGGCTTGCGCCGTTGGCGTCGACCGGACCATGGTTGGTCACGGTGATCGTGTAGGCCACCGCGCCGCCGACCAGGTAGGACGGCACGTTGCCGTTGCCGACACTGACGCCCAGGTCGATCAGCGTGGTGCTCGCCGGCGAGATCGTGGTCTTGACGAGCGGCCCGATGAAAGGGCTGACCGTATTCGCGCGCACATCGTAGTCGCCGTTGTTGATGACGTTGTTCGGGCCGGTCGTCGCCGCACCGGCGGGTACGGTGAACGTCACCGGGAAGCTGCCGCCGGCGCCGGCCACGAGATCGCCGACCGGACAGTCGATGTAGTCCGCGCGCGGGGCCGTGCCGGCGTGGGGACCGGAACACGACGCGGGAAACGCATTGGGGACGAACGTGAGCGGCAGGCCGTTTTCGGTGATCGGCGCCGCGAGGCGGACGATCGAACCGAGCGCATAGACGCCCGAGTTGTTGACGTAGTTGTAGGTGTAGGTGACCTGCTCACCGGGCTTGGTCGTCGACGGGCCGACGGCGGACACGCTGAGACCCGGCATCTTCGAACCGAACACGTCCATGTAGACCTGGGCGGTGTGGTCGGCGGCGCCTGCGGAGCAGTTCGCCACGTAGACCTTCAGCCGTATCTGGTCGCCGACGTCCAGCCGTCCGTTGCCCGGCGAGATGTCGAAGCCCTGCCAGTTGGTGAACTGGTAGGCACCGAACGACTGCCAGGGAATGCCGGCCTGGTTCGAATAGTTGAAGGTATGGAAGAGCTGGGTGTTGCCCTTCGTCAGATTGATGACTTCGACGAAGAAGAACGGCTGCTGGCCTGCGGGATGGTTGGGATTGTTGAGCACCGGCGCCATCGCGAAGCGCAGGTGGACCTTGCCGTCGACGGGATCGACGTCGCTCAGCACCATCGTCGCTTGCTGCTCCATCGCATACGCGGCGCGCGCACCGTTGCCACCCAGCAGCGAAGACGCGGTGCCGGAGAAGGGATAGCGCGCACCGTTGCCACCGGTGTTGGCGGCAGTGCCGGCCGCGGTGAGGATGCGGACATTGCCGCCGAAGGCGGTGTTGACCGTGTTGCTGCTGGGAACGGTCTCCTGCACCGCACCCAGGGTCAGCTGGCTGCTGTTGGTCGGCGGCACGACCGGCAGGGCACTGGATGAGCGCGTGTAGCGTTCGAGCTTCCACTCCGAGAAGTTCTGCGTTTCGAAGCCGCCGTTCTTGACCTGCGCGTGCGCGGCCGGGAGGAACAGCGCCAGAAGCATCAGGACGCAGACCGTGGCGATGCGTTTCCTTCCGTTCCCGTGACAGGCCAGGGCGGCCCATCGTTCTCCAACTACCGCGGCAATCTGCATGATCCGTTCCGTCCTGAAAGCAAGAAGACTAGAAAGCGCCACGGGCGACCCCGTGTTGCGCGAGCAAGAAGTGGCGGGCATGGCGATGCCCGGCGTGCGATGCGGATGCGGCGTGGCGCGACGCCATGCATCCGCGACAGCGAGGCCGTTCAATGCGCGTGCCCGCTTGCGCGCCGCGCATCGTCGACCGTGTTCACGGTGATGCCGTTCGGCAGCACCATGTCGCCGGCGCGCTGGCCGGGCTTGCACCGGCCCAGCCATCGCCCCTTGAACGGCACGCGTCCTGTGTCGTTCGAAGGAGACGCCGGGTAGCGGATGCGATAGGTGCCCTCATACCGGGCCTGCATGTCGCCCTGCACCTTCACCTGCGTGTCGACGCGCKGGCCGTGCGTCTCGCAGACGGTGTTGATCTCATGGCCACTGCCGTTCCTGGAAACGGTGATCTGGCGGCACTGCTCGCGGGCGGGAAGCAGGAACAACGGCACCACGCGCTCGGCACCCGCGTCGGYGCACTGGAGCGCGGTCATGGCAGGCTGCATACGCCCGCCCGCACCCCGTGGTGCGTGCGCGATGATCGTCACCTCCCACAGGCCGGCCTTGCGTACCGGCGCATCGGCATAGCCCTTGCCGTCGGCAGCGTTCGCCAGGCAAGGCAGCAGGGTCGACGCGAGCAGCAGGAGCCGCCATGGCCGGAGAGACGTGCGGCAGACCGACATCGGCCCGCTGTTGGCCCGCGCACGCGTGCCGACGACTGATTCCATCGATTTCCCCCAAGTGACCAAACCGCGTGTCGTCGTCCCGCACTGCACGACGCCAGACGAACCCCGAGACATCGCCTCGGCGGCTCCCCGGAAGGCGCCACACCACGCCGGTACGGACGTTTCCCCTGCTCACGAAAGGCAGCTTCCCCGCTGCACTTCTTCGATGTTCTTCCCGTTCCTATCGGCATGCCGACGCAAAACTGAAATTCGAATTTCGCAAATTCCGTGACGCGCATGACGCCGTGCAAGTCCGGTGCCAGAACGGGAGCGCCCTAGGCTCGCCCTGCATCACGTCGACGTCGTGCGCAGGCGGGACGCGCGGAAAAGGGGCATGTCCGCGCCGTTGCGCGGCGGCAGCAGTGCCGGGCTCGCCTGCGTTTGCGCGGGGCGAACCGAAGGCACGGGCGGCTACGCCCGTGCCGCGAGCCGGGAAACCGACGCAGCCTGGACGGAAGTCCGGCGGTCGTCGTAAGACACGGACGATGGCCGTGCGCAGGCACGATGCGCCGCAACGCGGCACTCCGTGACCCAAAAGAAAAAGCGGGCCGAAGCCCGCTTTTCCGTCATGCCTTGCGATGTCGTGCGGCTTACTCGGCCGACACGCCCTCGCCTTCTTCCACGGCCTTGATCGACAGGCGGATACGACCCTGCTTGTCGACTTCCAACACCTTGACCTTGACCACGTCGCCTTCCTTCAGCGCGTCGCTGACCTTCTCGACGCGGTCGTTGGAGATCTGCGACACGKGCACCAGGCCGTCCTTGCCCGGGAGGATGGTGACGAACGCACCGAAGTCCATGATCTTGGCGACCTTGCCTTCGTAGATGCGGCCCGGCTCGACGTCGGACGTGATCTGCTCGATGCGGGCCTTGGCGGCCTGGCCGGCGGCGCCGTTCACCGAGGCGATGGTGATGGTGCCGTCGTCCTGGATGTCGATCTGCGTGCCGGTTTCCTTGGTGATGGCCTGGATCACCGAACCGCCCTTGCCGATCACTTCGCGGATCTTGTCGGGGTGGATCTTGATGGTGATCAGGCGCGGCGCGAACTCGCTCAGTTCCTGGCGCGGTGCGGACATCGCCTGGGCCATTTCACCCAGGATGTGCAGTCGGCCGGCCTTCGCCTGCGTCAGCGCCTGCTTCATGATCTCTTCGGTGATGCCTTCGATCTTGATGTCCATCTGCAGCGCGGACACGCCGTTGGCGGTACCGGCGACCTTGAAGTCCATGTCGCCCAGGTGGTCTTCGTCACCCAGGATGTCGCTCAGCACGACGAACTCGTCGCCTTCCTTCACCAGGCCCATCGCGATGCCGGCCACCGGCGCCTTGATCGGCACGCCGGCATCCATCAGCGCCAGCGAGCTGCCGCAGACCGAGGCCATCGACGAGGAACCGTTCGACTCGGTGATTTCCGACACCACGCGGATGGTGTACGGGAAGGCTTCCATCGTCGGCATCACGGCGAGCACGCCGCGCTTGGCGAGGCGGCCATGGCCGATTTCGCGACGCTTCGGACCCATCATGCGGCCGGCTTCGCCCACCGAGAACGGAGGGAAGTTGTAGTGGAACAGGAAGTGGTCCTTCCACTCGCCGGCCACGGCGTCGATCACCTGGCCATCGCGGGCGGTGCCCAGCGTGACGGCGACGATCGCCTGCGTTTCGCCACGGGTGAACAGCGCGGAGCCGTGCACGCGCGGCAGCAC
>NZ_JBGFFG010000289.1:0-4300 GCF_056175765.1 Pseudoxanthomonas sp. LjRoot204_2
TCCTCGTGGCGGCCTTCGTGTCGCTGTCCATCGGCACGTCGATGGGCACCGTGGCGGCGGTCGTGCCCATTGCGCTGGGCGTGGCGGATGCGGCCGGACTGGACCGGGTGCTGGTCGTCAGCGCCGTGCTGGGGGGCGCCATGTTCGGCGACAACCTGTCGATCATTTCGGACACCACCATCGCGGCGACCCGGAGCCAGGGTGCCGAGATGCGCGACAAGTTCCGCGAGAACTTCAAGATCGCGCTGCCTGCCGCCATTGCCACGATCGTCCTTTTGGGTTCGCTGGGCGACGCAGCCCCGGTGGAAGCGCCGGACGCCGCGTCGCCGTGGTTGGTACTGCCCTACGTGCTGGTGCTCGGCTTGGCGCTGGCGGGCCTGGACGTGGTGCTGGTGCTCGGCATCGGCTTGGTGGCATCGGGCGTGTTCGGCTTCGTGCTGGCCGAAGACTACGACGTGGTCTCCTTCGCCGGAGACATCTATCTGGGTTTCGAGGGCATGGTGGAGATCACCCTGCTGTCGATCCTCATCGGCGGTCTGGCTGCGCTGATCAAGGTCACGGGCGGCCTGGACTGGTTGGCGCAGGTCATCGCAAGGTTCGCGCGCGGCCGCACGGGGCGCCGCTCGGGCGAAATCAGCATCGCTGCACTGGCGGCGGGGTCGGACGCGCTGACGGCGAACAACACCGTGGCGATCCTGGTCACCGGCAGCCTGGCGAAGGACATCGCACAGCGCCATGGCATCAGTCCGCGGCGCGCGGCCAGCGTGCTCGACATCTTCGCGTGCGTGATCCAGGGCGTGCTGCCGTATGGCGCGCAGATACTGCTGGCGGCATCACTGGCCGCCGTGTCGCCGCTGGCGCTGGCTGGCAGCGTGTACTACTGCTGGCTGCTTGCGGCATCGGCATTGGCTTTCATCCTCTGGCCCTCGCGCCGCGCGGCACGCGCCACCGAATGAAAACGGGGCGCTTGCGCGCCCCGTCCGGTTCCCGCTCTGGCCATCGAGGCTCAGTCGCGCGACTGCAGCTTCGACAGCAGGCGCAGCAGTTCCAGGTACAGCCAGACCAGCGTGACCATAAGGCCGAAGGCGCCGTACCACTCCATGTACTTCGGTGCCCCCTGCTCGACGCCGCTTTCTATGAAATCGAAATCCAGCACCAGGTTCAGCGAGGCGATGACGACGACGAACAGGCTGAAGCCGATGCCGACCAGGCCGGACTCATGGATCAGCGGGATCTTGATGCCGAAGAATCCCAGCGCGATGCTCGCCAGGTAGACCAGGGCGATGCCGCCGGTCGCGGCCACCACGCCCAGCTTGAAGTTTTCGGTGGCCTTGATCAGGCCGCTGCGGTAGGCGAACAGCAGCGCGAACAGGATGCCGAACGTCAGCATCACCGCCTGCATCACGATGCCGCCGAACTGCGCGTTGTAGACCGCGGAGATCGCACCCAGGAAGAACCCTTCGACCAGCGCGTACAGCGGCGCGGTGACGGGCGCCCAGGTCTTCTTGAAGACGGTGATCAGCGCCAGCACCAGGCCGCCGATGGCGCCGCCCCACATGTACACCGCGAAACCGGGGGCGGGCAGGCCGTCCGTACCGAGCGCCTGGTTCCAGGAGAACGCCGCCGTCAGCACGGTCAGCAACAGCAGGATGCCCGTCTTGTTGATGGTGCCGTTGAGCGTCATCGCCTCGCCGTCGCGCGAGACGACCGCACCACTGCCGAGATCGAGGAAGGTGGATTCCTTCAAAGCCGGATTGCCGCTGCGCATCGTCGTTCCCTTTATGGTTGCCGGACATCTGTCCCCAGCGGCCGAGCATATCGCAAGCGGAAGACCTTCAGGTTTCGTTTGACAGCAAGGCCACAGGTTCCGACAATACGCGACCTCGTTGGCGTCCAGGCGCCATGCCGGGACCCTCGTCGGGGTATAGCGCAGTCTGGTAGCGCATCTGCTTTGGGAGCAGAGGGTCGGGGGTTCGAATCCCTCTACCCCGACCAGCCCGACGCGGTGTCGTTGTGTTCCGGCAGGGTGAGGGATGCGACAATCCGGACAGAGCGCCCGTAGCTCAACCGGATAGAGCACCGGCCTTCTAAGCCGGCGGTTACAGGTTCGAGTCCTGTCGGGCGCGCCACGGCGGTGCGAACCGTCAGGGTGCAGGTTTCAGTGGTGGCTGTAGCTCAGCTGGTTAGAGTACTGGATTGTGATTCCAGATGTCGGGGGTTCGAGTCCCCTCAGCCACCCCATTGATTGCAGGACGTCCGCGTCGCGGGGGTTCACAGAAAAAAACGATGCGGTTACACTACGCGTCTGATGTTTCGGGGCCGTTAGCTCAGTTGGTAGAGCAGTTGACTCTTAATCAATAGGTCCAAGGTTCGAATCCTTGACGGCCCACCAAACCCGAAACGCCCGGCCGCAAGCCGGGCGTTTTTTTATTGTCGGTCGCGCCATGCCGGCCGCTACAATGCGACACGTACTGCGAAAGTGGCGGAATTGGTAGACGCACTGGATTTAGGTTCCAGCGGGTAACCCCCGTGAGGGTTCGAGTCCCTCCTTTCGCACCACGCTCCATCCGTTGAAGGCAGGGCGACCCGACGGCCGGTCCCCCGAGCCTTCTTCCGACCTCCCGGGTGCGCGCCCGGGTTGCGTCTGCTGCCGCGCGGCGCCCGTCACCGCTGGCAGCCTGTCCCGGAATCGGCGAAACTAGCAAGTTCCGCCGGGAAGGGCTTCGTGCTCTGGGCCCAGGCGTCCCGGATTATCAACATCGCCCCGGCTTAGTCGTGGCTGCAGGAGTCAGTGAGTATGCAAGTTTCGGTCGAATCGGTCGGCAACCTCGAACGCCGCATGAGCTTCAGCCTGCCRGCGGAGCGCCTGGACACCCATATCGGTGGCCGCCTGCGCGAGCTGTCGCGTACGGCGCGCATCAAGGGTTTCCGCCCCGGCAAGGTGCCAGCCAAGGTCATCGAGCAGCGTTACGGCGACCAGGTGCGTGCAGAAGCCCTCGACGGTCTGCTGCGCGAGACCTTCAACAATGCAGTGCGCGAGCAGGACCTGCAGCTYGCCGGCAACCCGCGCATCGAAAAGCAGGGCGACGGTGAACTGGATTTCGTCGCCACGTTCGAAGTGGTGCCGGAGTTCGGCGACATCGACGTCACCACCCTCAAGGTGGTGCGCAATATGGCCGAAGTGACCGATGCCGACATCGACCAGATGGTGGACAACCTGCGCATGCAGCGTCGCACCTTCCAGGCCGTCGAGCGCGGCGCGAAAGAGGGCGACCGCGTGGCGCTCGAAACCTGGTCCCAGGCAGGCGACGAGCGCATGCCGGCGGAAGGCGCCGAAAAGGGCGCCACCCTGATCGGTTCGGGCGTGATGTTCGGCGAGATCGAGCAGGCGCTGGTGGGACTCACGAAGGGTGAAGAAAAGACCGTGTCCGTGACGTTCCCGGCCGACTGGCGCGTGCCGCAGCTGGCCGGCCGTCAGGTCGACGTGCACGTAAAGGTCACCGACGTGGCCGAGTCGGTGCTGCCTGAAGTCGATCGCGAGTTCATCCGCAGCTTCGGCGTGAAGGGCGGGGACGTGGAGCAGTTCCGCGCCGACATCCGCAGCAACCTGGAGCGCGAGCTGAAGGGCGCGCTGATGACCCGCCTGCGTCGCGAGGTCGGCGAGCAGCTGATCGCCGCTTATTCGCACGTCGAGATGCCGCCGCGCCTGGTCGAGAACGAAGCGCGCGTGATGGTCCAGCAGGCCGCCGAGCAGGCGCGCCGCCAGGGCCAGCAGGTGCAGATTCCCGAGAATGCCCACGAGGGCTTCACGGACGCCGCCCGCAAGCGCGTCCTGGTCGGCCTGCTGGTGGGCGAAGTGGCGCGCCGCAACCAGCTGCGCCTGGATCCGAAGCGCCTGAACGAAACGCTGCGCCTGATCGCCTCGACCTACGAGGAGCCGGAGCAGGTCATTGAGTTGTACCGCAACGACCCCCAACTGATGAACAGTCTGCAGGGTCGTGTGATGGAAGAGCAGGTGATCGACTGGATCGCCGAGCGCGCCCAGCACACCGAGCAGGCGCTTTCCTTCCAGGAAGCCATCCGCAACTGATCCGGGCGCCCGCCCGGCCAGAAGGTCCGGCTATCCTAGGCCGGACCTTCCCTTGAACGACAGGCGCGAGAACCGATGAGCATTCAAACCCAAGCCCTCAACCTGGTGCCGATGGTGGTCGAGCAGACCAGCCGCGGCGAGCGCGCCTACGACATCTATTCCCGCCTGCTCAAGGAGCGCGTGATCTTCCTGGTCGGCGGCGTGGACGAC
>NZ_JBGFFG010000290.1:0-4299 GCF_056175765.1 Pseudoxanthomonas sp. LjRoot204_2
GGAATGCGGCGTGGTTCAACTCGCCATCGGCGAAGTCCGGCGTACCCATGCCGAACTGGCGGATGACCCGACCATGATGGTTGCACTCCAGCACCCGGTGGTGGCCRCTGTCGGCGACGAACAGCCGGTCCGGCGTGGCMACCAGTCCGGTCGGAAAGCACAACGGCAACCGGGGCTCGGGGTGGGCGTCCCGGAACACCCGCAGGTCATCGTCCGGCGGCACATGCAGGCCATCGCACAGGCGTGCGATCTGCCGCTCCAGGTCCGCCAGCCCTTCAGCCCCCATCGCACGGTGGCGCACGTGGCCTTCGCCATCGATCAGCAGCACCGTGGGCCAGGCGTCGACGCCATAGCGCTGCCAGGCGACCCAATCCGCGTCGTGCGCCACCGGCAGCGAAACACCGTGGCGGCGCAGGCGCTTCACCGCGCTCTGCGGGTCCCGCTCGCTGTCGAAACGGGGTACGTTGATCGCCAGCGCCTGCAGCCGCCCCAAGTAACGCGCCTGCAGGACCGCCAGGTCGTTGAGCCGTTGCGCGCACCAGGCGGAGGCACTGTTGACGAACGCGAGGGCCACGATGCGGCCGCGCTGCTCGTGCAGCGAGGTCGCGGGCGCGTTCAGCCATTGCAGGCCTCGCGGCAGTTCGGGAGCCAGGGTCGTGTCGTTCATCCGCTTCGATTATGCCCCAGTCTCAGTTGGCGGCGAGTCGGGCCACGACCGCCTGTGCCGCCGAATCGACCAGTCGCCAGACCTGCTGGAAGTCTTCCGGCCCGCCCGTGTAGGGATCGGGCACCTCGCCTGCGGCTTCCAGGCCGGCCCACTCCAGCAGCAGCACGACGCGTCCCCGGGCCGCGGCCGGGGCCATGCGCAGGACATCGCGGAGATTGGCCCGGTCGGCGCACAGGATCCAGTCGAAGGTGTCGAAGTCGTCCGCGGTCACCTGGCGTGCCCGCTGTCCGCCGATGTCGACGCCGTGTCCGCGTGCGCAGGCGATCGCGCGCCGATCGGGGGGCTCGCCGGCATGCCAGCCGCCGGTGCCCGCGGAATCGACCCGCACCCGCCCGGCCAGCGCGGAGGCCTCAAGACGCGCGCGCAACGCACCTTCGGCCATCGGTGACCGGCAGATGTTGCCCAGGCACACGACCAGCAGGTTCACGCCTGCGCCTGCAGGATGGCCTCGGCACGCGCGAGATCTTCCGGTGTGTCGACGCCGGGCGGGAAGGGTTCCGGCGTCAGCGCGACGGCAATGCGGTGCCCCGCCTCCAGCACCCGCAACTGTTCCAGCGACTCGACCTGCTCGAGCCGGCCCGGCGGCATCGCCGAAAAGCGACGCAGGAATCCCGCGCGGTAGGCGTAGATGCCGATGTGCCGCAGCCATGCACCCGGCGGCAGCACGTCGCGCGACCGTGCGAACGCGTCGCGCGACCGTGCGAACGCGTCGCGGTCCCACGGAATGGGCGCGCGGCTGAAATACAAAGCATCGCCATTGGCTGCGCGCACCAGCTTGACCGCATTCGGGTCGAACAGCGTCGCCGCATCGTCGACGGCCACGGCCAGCGTCGCCATGTCCGCGCCGCTCGTAGCCAGCGCATCGACCACGGCACGGATGCCGGCCGGTGGCGCGAAAGGTTCGTCGCCMTGCAGGTTAACCACCAGCGCATCATCGGCCCAGCCGGCGATGTCGGCGCACTCGGCGAGCCGGTCGCTGCCCGACGCGTGGCGCTCGGACGTCATCGCGACCAGAACCTCGGTGCCCTGCAACGCCTCGCGAATGCGGGCGTCATCGGTGGCCACCCACACCTCGCGCGCGCCAGCGGCCAGCGCACGACGGGCGACATGCACGACCAGCGGCGTGCCGCCGAGCAGTCGCAAGGGTTTGCCCGGCAGCCGTGAAGCCGCATAGCGAGCGGGAATGGCGACGATGAAATCGGTCATCGGAATCCGGAGCGGGTCGGGAGAGGATTTCTATTCTGCGGCCGCATTGGCAGCGGGCGCGAGTCGTTCCAGCAGGGCTATCCAGAACGCCTCCGGCAGTTTCGCAACGACCGGCACGCTGTAGAACCATGCGTTGGCGAACGTCGCGCACTTCACGGCGTCCTTCTCGGTCATCAGCACCGGCAGTTCGCTGCCGAACGAGAAATCCTCGGCTTGGTACGAATGGTGGTCCGCGAACGCATGCGGCACCACGCCCAGACCTTTCGCGCGCAGCATGGCGAAGAAACGGCCTGGATTGCCGATGCCGGCCACCGCATGCACACGCTGGCCGACGAAGGCAGACAGCGGCTTCGGCCGGCCACCGCGCAAGGGCAACGCATCGTCCGCCTGCAAATGCATGGGCCATTCGCCGAATGCGGCATCGGCCTGGGCATCGGGAAGGTTGACGACGCGGAACGCACACGCGGCCGCGCGCTCGACCGGCTCGCGCAACGGGCCGGCAGGCATCAGGCGGCCGTTGCCGTAGCGGCGCGCGCCGTCGATCACTTCGATCTCCACGTCACGCTGCAGGCGATAGTGCTGCAGACCGTCGTCGCAGATGACCAGGTCGCAGCCCGCGGCCACCAGTGCCCTGGCGGCGGCGACGCGATCACGATCCACGCGCACGCGGGTACCGGTATGTCGGGCGATGAGGACGGGTTCGTCGCCGCCGTCGGCCGGCGGCGTGGCGGCGTCGACCCACCGTGCCTGGCCGTCGTCGTCGCGGCCGTAGCCGCGGCTGGCCACACCCGGCTTGAACCCGGCCGCGCGCAGCCGCTCGACCAGCGCGATGGTCAGGGGTGTCTTGCCGGTGCCGCCGGCCGTGATGTTGCCCACCACGATGACCGGAACGCCGACGCGGTGCCGGCGCAACACGCCCAGCCCGTACAGGCGCGCCCGCGCCGCGACCAGCGCGCCGTAGACGGCGGCCAGTGCACGCGCCCACAGCGGCACCGTGCCGTCGCCGAACCAGTACGCGGGAGGTTGCGGCATCGCGCGCCTGCTCACCCCGCCTCGCCCTCGCGGAACTGCATCTGGTAGAGGTGAGCGTACAGGCCACCGTGCGCGAGCAGTTCGGCATGGGTGCCCTGCTCAACCAGACGCCCCTGGTCCAGCACCAACACCTGGTCTGCATGCTCGATGGTCGACAGGCGGTGCGCGATGACCAGCGTGGTGCGGTCCGGCATCAGCTTCTGCAGCGCGTTCTGCACCAGGCGCTCGGACTCGTTGTCGAGCGCTGCGGTCGCTTCGTCGAGGATGAGGATCGGCGCGTCCTTCAGCATCGCGCGTGCGATCGCCAGGCGCTGGCGCTGCCCGCCCGACAGGCGTCCGCCCTTGTTGCCGATCGGCGCCTGCATGCCTTCGGGCAGCTCATGCACGAACTCCATCGCGTTGGCGCCGCGCACGGCATCCTCCATCGCCGCGGCATCCGCGCCCTGCAGTTCGCCATAGGCGACGTTCGCGGCCACCGTGCCATCGAACAGCATCACCTGCTGGCCGACCAGCGCGATCTGCCGGCGCAGATCGGCCAGCCGGTAGTCCTGCAGGGGATGGCCATCGAGCAGGATCTGGCCGGACTCGGCCTCGTAGAACCGCGGGATCAGCTTGATGAGGGTCGACTTCCCGCTGCCGGAGCGTCCCACGATGGCGGTCACCGTGCCAGGGCGCGCGGTGAAGCTGATGCCCTCCAGCGCAGGCCGGCTCTGGCCCGGATAGCGGGTGGTAATGTCGCGGAACTCGATCACGCCGCTGGCACGGTCCAGCGGACGCCGGCCATGGTCCTGTTCGTCCTCGGCGTCGAGCACGGCGAACAGGCGCTGTGCGGAGGCCACGCCCCGCTGCAGCATGTTCTGTACGTTGGTCAGCTGCTTCAGCGCCGGGATGATGGCCATCATCGACACCATCAGCGAAACGAAGCCGCCCGCCGTCAGGCGTCCCGCCATGGCCTCGCGCCCGGCGAAGAACAGCAGCAGTGCCAGTCCCACCGCACCCATCAGCTGCACCATGGCCGACGAGATGCTGCGGGTCGCCTCCACCTTCATGGCCAGCCGCAGGTTGGTGTCCGCCAGCCCGGCATAGCGCGCCAGTTCGTTCTGCTGGGCACCGTAGATCTTCACTTCCTGCTGGTTGGACAGCGTCTGGTCGGCGGCCTGCATCATCTGCGCACCGCTTTCCTGGATGCGGTGGCTGATGCGGCGATACCGCTTGGCCACCGTATCCATCATCCAGGCCAGCGGCGGCGCCATCAGCAGGATGGCGATCGTCACCTGCCAACTGGTGTACAGCATCACCGCGAGCATGGCGATGACCTGCAACGACTGCTGCAC
>NZ_JBGFFG010000291.1:0-4295 GCF_056175765.1 Pseudoxanthomonas sp. LjRoot204_2
GGCCAGCGGTCCAGCACCATGCGGCCGATCACGGTCAGCGGCACGAGCTCTTCGGGAATCAGCTTGGTGGGATCGAGATGATCGAACGGGAAGGCGTCCGCCTGTTYTTCGCTGAACAGCTGCACGGCCAGCTCCCACTCCGGGAAGTCGCCCTTCTGGATGGCCTCGAACAGGTCGCGGCGGTGGAAGTCGTTGTCGGCGGCCTGCAGCTTCACCGCCTCGTCCCAGACGGTCGACTGGATGCCCAGCTTGGGCCGCCAGTGGAACTTGACGAAGGTGCTGTTGCCCTTGGCATCCAGCAGGCGGAAGCTGTGCACGCCGAAGCCTTCGATCATCCGCAGCGAACGCGGAATCGTGCGGTCGCTCATCGCCCACATGATCATGTGGAAGGCTTCCGGTGTCAGCGAGATGAAATCCCAGAACGTGTCGTGCGCGCTGCCGGCCTGCGGGTAGCCGCGGTCGGGTTCCATCTTCACCGAATGCACCAGATCCGGGAACTTCATCGCGTCCTGGATGAAGAACACCGGGATGTTGTTGCCCACCAGGTCCCAGTTGCCCTCCTGCGTGTAGAACTTCACCGCGAACCCGCGTACGTCGCGCGGCGTGTCGACCGAGCCCGCGCCGCCGGCCACCGTGGAGAAGCGGCAGAAGACGGGAGTGCGCACGCCGGTTTCGGTGAGCACGCGCGCGGTGGTGTACTTCTTCAGCGACTTCGTCAGTTCGAAGTAGCCATGCGCGCCGGTACCACGTGCATGCACGATGCGCTCGGGGATGCGCTCGTGGTCGAAGTGGGTGATCTTCTCGCGCAGGATGAAGTCTTCCAGCAGCGTGGGGCCGCGGTCGTGCGCGCGCAGCGAGTTCTGGTTGTCGCTGACCGGGATGCCCTGGTTGGTGGTCAGCGGCGGATGCTTGCCGCCCGCGCTGAAGTGGAGTTCGCCGCCTTCGCCGCGCGCCGCGTTGTCGGCCGTGGGGCGGGGGGAAGATTTCGCGGGGGATTTGCGCGCAGCCATCGGGGGTCTCCTGGACGACGTGGGGGCCACTCGGGGTGGCCAGTCGCATCATCGTCGTGGCCGCGTGCAGGCCGCGTTAGGAGCGGTTGACGACGTGCACACGCACGGTCGCGGACACTGGCTGTCCGCATCCGGTGGCATCACTGCCGCCCTGTCCACGGGAGTTGACGCAATGGAAACCAACGAACTGCATCGCGGCCGCCTGATCGACCACATCCAGCTGGTCGTACGCGACCTGGAGGCCAGCAAGACCTTCTACCGCGCCGTGTTCGACGTGCTCGGCGTTCCGATGGGCGGYGAGGACGCGAGCTACTTCTGGGCCGATGAGCTGTTCGTCTCCACCGCCGGCAGCGAAGCGGCGGACGGCAAGCTCACGGGGCGCCACCACATCGCGTTCCAGGCGCAGGATCGCGCGATGGTCGATCGCTTCCACGAGGTCGCGCTGGCGCATGGCGGCACGGACAACGGCGCGCCGGGCCTGCGCGACTACCATCCCGGCTACTACGGCGCGTTCGTGCTCGACCCGGATGGCAACAACATCGAAGCGGTGTACCACGGCGAAGCGAGGCGCAGTGCGGCGTCGGTGAAGGTGGAGTTCTAGGGCTTGCTGATGCCTTCTCCCCGCGAGGCGGGGAGAAGGTGCCCGGAGGGCGGATGAGGGGCAAGCGCCGAACGCGGAAACACCATGAGGATGTTTCGTTCGCGCGGGTTCCGTTCGCCCCTCACCCGCCTTCGGCACCCTCTCCCCGCTGACGCAGGGAGAGGGGAACGGCGCTTGCACACGCGGGGTTACAGAAACATCCCACCCGACGCCTCGATGCGCTGCGCGTTGACCCAGCGGTTGGCCGGCGACAGCAGCGAGGCGACCACGCCACCGATGTCGTCGGGCACGCCGACACGGCCGAGTGCCGTCTGCGAGGCGACGAACGCATTGAGCTGCGCGTTGTCGCGCACGGCGCCGCCGCCGAAGTCGGTTTCGATGGCGCCCGGCGCGACGATGTTCACCGCGATACCGCGCGCGCCCAGTTCCTTCGCCTGGTAGCGCGTCAGCACTTCCATCGCACCCTTCATCGCCGCATACGCCGCGTAGCCGGGCAGGGCGAAGCGCGCCAGGCCGGACGAGATGTTGATGATGCGCCCGCTATCGGCGAGCACCGGCAGCAGCGCCTGGGTCAGGAAGAATGGTCCCTTGAAGTGCACGTCGACCAGCGCATCGAACTGCGCGCGCGTGGTTTCGGCGAAGCCCGCATGCACGCCCATGCCGGCGTTGTTGACCAGGTGGTCGACACGTTCGCGGCCCCAGGCGGTGAGGCGGGCACGCACGGCATCGGCGAAGGCGTCGAAGGTATCGCTCTGGCCGACGTCCAGCGGCAGCGACGCGGCACGTTGGCCGAGGGCTTCGATCTCGGCGACGACGGCTTCGGCTTCCGCCTGCTGGCTGCGGTAGGTGATCAGCACGTCGTGGCCCTGGCGGGCGACGGCCAGCGCCATGTTGCGGCCCAGGCCGCGGCTGCCGCCGGTGATGAGGGTGAGGGGGGAGGTGGTCGGGGTCATGGCAGGTCTCCAGTCGGGGAAGGCGGTGGATTCACCGTGGAGGCACTGTATTGGGCGGGATTGGGCGGATAAATCGGCTTAGACTGATTGGACCGTTCGCCAAGAGCGAACAATCGCCGGAGCCGCCATGAACCGCCTCGATGCCATGCAGGCCTTCGTCCGGGTCGCCGAGATGGCCAGCTTCACCCGTGCCGCCGACAGCCTGGGCCTGCCCAAGGCCAGCGTCTCCACCGCCGTGCAGCAGCTGGAAGCCTGGCTGGGCACACAGCTGCTGCACCGGACCACGCGGCGCGTGCAGCTCACCCAGGACGGGCAGGCCTTCTACGAGCGCTGCCAGGACCTGCTGGCCGACATGGACGAGGTGCAGCACCTGTTCGCGCGCTCGCCGCAGGCGTTGCGCGGCCGGTTGCGGGTGGACATGCCGGCGCGCTTCGCACGGCACTTCGTGCTGCCGCACCTGCCGGCGTTCCTGCACGAGCATCCGCAGCTCGCGCTGGAACTGAGCTGCACCGACCGCCGCGTCGATGTCGTGCGCGAAGGCTTCGATTGCGTGCTGCGCGTGGGCACGCTGGCCGATACCAGTCTGATCGCGCGGCCGCTGGGCCAGTTGCGCGTGGTGACCTGCGCGAGCCCGGCGTACCTGCAACGCCATGGCGTGCCGCAGTCGCCGGACGATCTGCATGCGCATCGGCTGATCCATTACTCCAGCCAGTTCGGCGGCAAGCCCGATGGGTGGGAATACTGGGACGGCACGCGCTACGCCAGCGTGCCGATGGAAGGCGCGCTGACGGTCAACAGTTCCGATGCGTACGAAGCGGCGTGCATCGCCGGCCTGGGCCTGATCCAGGCGCCGGTCGCGGGCCTGCGCACGCTGGTGGAACAGGGGCTGCTGGAGGAGGTGCTGCCGCAATACGCCGCGGAGCCGATGCCGGTGACGCTGCTGTACGCGCATCGCCGCCACCTGCCGCAGCGCGTGCAGGCCTTCATGGCGTGGCTGACGGAGACGACGCGGCCTTATCTGGATGCATGATCGCGACGCGTAGCGCGATTACACCGTCTGGCGGTCGCGTGCGTCGGCGGTGGCGCGGTGTTTCACCAGCGCACGGAAGAACGGGCCGGTGAGCAGCGTCGACAACACGGCCAGGGTGACCAGCGCGGCGAAGGCGTGTTCGGACAGCAGGCCCTTGTCGCGCAGGATGGTGGCCGCGACGATTTCCATCAGGCCCTTGCATTGCAGCAGCGCGCCGACCGCGAGCGCATCGCGGCGCGACAGCGTGGCAGACGGCGGGCAGGTGATCACCGCGACCAGTTTGGCGGCCACCGCCACCACCAGCAGCGCGAGCGAGGCCTGCAGCGAAGCCCAGCCCAGCACGCTGCCATCGATCTTCAAACCGCTGTGGCCGAAGAACAGGGGGGCGATGCCGATCAGGGCTATCTGGCCGACGCGTTCGACCGGCACGCGACGCGACCAGGCCGGCGGCACCATCGCGCCGCCGAAATACGCACCGAGCAACGCATGCAGGCCGAGCTGGGAACTGGCCCATGCACCGGCGACGAGGAACAGCGGCAGCGCCATCCACATCGCCCACGCCGGCGGTACCGCCTGCGCGCGCTGCGCCAGCCGGCCTGCGAAGGCGAGCACCACGAGCGTGCCGATCGCGAGTGCGGTGACCAGTGATGCACTGGCGAGCAGTGAGCCGCCTTCCGCCGCGAGCAACAGCAGGGCTAGTC
>NZ_JBGFFG010000292.1:0-4294 GCF_056175765.1 Pseudoxanthomonas sp. LjRoot204_2
GCCCCTCACCCGCCTTCGGCACCCTCTCCCCGCTGGCGCAGGGAGAGGGGAAAGAGCGTCAGACCCGCAGCGCCGCGACCGACGCGTCCTGCGCCTGCGCGTACAGGGCGAACGGGTCGTGGATCTTCGCGCCGAGTGCGGTTTCGAACGCGTCCTGGTTGGCATGCGCGTCGTACGCGCGTTGTTCTCCGCCGCCGAGGTTGGACTGGAAGATGCCTGCCGCGCTGACCGGCAGGAAGTCCTCGTAGATGATCGGATCGACGACGGCATGACCGGCATCGACCAGCGCATCGGGCGATATCGCTGCGCGCTCGGATGCCGGCAGCGCGGCGCCCCGGTCGGTCAGGCGGTAGCGGAAGTAGCCCAGGCCTTCGCGGCGCAGCGTGGTCTCGTCATCCGGGAACGCCGCGAAAGCCGCCGCCAGCCGCTGCGGATAGTCGGCCGACGTGTTGCCGGCGCCGCCCGCCTGGCGCACCTGTGCGAGCAGGCGGTCGTACAACTCGCGGCCGGCCGGTGTCAGCGCCAGGCCGCGCTGCTCGATCTCGCCGAAGCGCGCGCTGTGGCTGCCGGGCACGAGCGTGCCGGTGGCGTCGGGGAAGGCGACTTCCTCTTCCAGTGCCTTGAAGCTGGTCTGGCGCAGCAGGATCGGCACGGCGCGGCGTGGCGGACCCTCGATCAGCGCCTTGGCCTGGATGCCGCGTCCCAGCATCGCGGCCTGCGCGGCGTCGATGTCCAGCGTGCGCGGGGTGAGGTGGTTGATGTGCGGGCCGCGGAAGCTGACCACGTCGGCCACCAGGCGGTGCAGGCCGTGCAGCGCGCGGTAGGTCTCCAGCGAGACGGTCGCATCGCCATGCCAGCGGAAGGTTTCCAGCACTTCGGCGACGAAGCGCYGCGCATCGTTGTCGTCCAGTCCGCCGTCCCGTTCGGCTTGCGCGACCAGCGCGCGCGCGTCGGCGGTGAAGATGTCGCGGCGGGCCAGGATCGCTTCGGCCTCGGCGCGCAGCGCGGCGTCCGCGATCAGCTCCAGCCGCAGCAGCGAGGTGAAGATGCGGAACGGGTTGGCGGCCAGCGCCTCTTCCGTCAGCGGACGGAACGCGGTCGCGTGCACCGGCACGCCGGCCACGGTGAGGTCGTAGTAACCCACCGGGTGCATGCCCATCAGCGCGAACACGCGCCCGAGCATCGCCAGCTCGGCCGGCGTCCCGACGCGGATCGCGCCGTGGCGCTCCAGGTCCAGGCGTCCGGTCTCGCCCGTGCGCTGCAGCCGCTCGGCCAGCGCAGGATCGCGTTGCAGCGTGTCGGCATTGATGTCGCCGACCAGCGTGATCAGGTCGCCRTACAGCGGCACCTCGGCGCGGTACATGTCGGACATGGCCTGGGCGAACAGGCCGCGGATGCGGTCGGGCGAAACGAAGGCGGTCATGGGATTCTGCGTGCGGGCGGCGTGGGGCCGCCGGGGGCGCGTATTGTCGCCGCCCGCGCCCGCCCGGGCCACTCTCAGTGCCCCTGGCGAACCTTTTTCCCGCTTCCCGGGAGGTATCCGGGCGGGCCGAACAGCGTCATGGCGACCTGCCTGATGCCACGCGTACGGCGCAGGTCGCGGGCCAGCTTCACCCAGGCATGGAACGCGATCTTCACCGGGTTGTAGCTGTGTACCGGCTCCACCAGGCCGTAGCGGATCGGCACGCCGGGACGTTCCTCGCGACAGGTGCCGAACAACCGGTCGAACACGATCAGCACGCCGCCGTAGTTGCAGTCCAGGTATTCCGGATTGCTGGCGTGGTGCACGCGATGGTGCGACGGCGTGTTGAAGACGAACTCGATGGCGCGCGGCAGGCGCGGCACCAACTCGGTGTGCAGCCAGTATTGGTACAGCAGGTTCAGTGCCAGCGCGCCGACCACGTACGGCACCGGAAAGCCCAGCCAGACCAGGGGGCCGAAGAACACCGCCGCGCCGGTGAGCTTGCCGGTCCAGCCGAGGCGGTAGGCGGTGGACAGGTTGTACTGCTCGGCCGAGTGGTGCACCGAATGGTTCAGCCAGAACCATCGCACGCGGTGGTCGGCACGGTGCATCGCGTAGTAGCAGAGCTCCTGGCCGAGGAAGAGCGCGATCCAGTGCCACGCCTGGTCCATCGCGATCGTGGTCACGCGGAACTCCCAGATCGCGAACAGCAGCACGCCGACGATGCCGCCCTGGACCACCAAGCCCGTCAGGGCGCGGCCCACGGCATCGCCGAAGGACGCCCAATATCCCTTCCAGTCGTAGCGCACACCTCGCCGCGCGAGCCACGCGGCTTCCATCGCCGCGATCAGCGCGAACACCAGTAGCGGCAGTCCGACGAAGACGCGCATGCGGTCCATGGCGCGGCCCTACCGCCCGCGCCGTTCGGCGAGCTTCTCGCCCGCTGCGCGCATTTCGTCGGGCGAAAGCTTGCCGTCGCCGTTCGCATCCAGGGTATCGAAGCGCTTGGCGATGCGCGGCAGCTTGGCGTCGGCCTCGGCCTTGTCGATCAGGCCGTCGCCGTTGGCATYGGCGGCTTTGAGGCGTTCCTGCAGCGTGGCTTTCTGTTCGTCGGTCAGGGTGCGCTGCTGCGCGTGGGCCGGCGCCACCAGCGAGAACATCGACAGGGCGGTGGCGAAGGGAAGCAGGATGGATCGGGACATGGCGTTCTCCAGGACGTGAAGGAAGGTGCAGGCGCGACGGGTGGGAGGGCGTCCATGCGGCATAGGGGATGCCTGCCGTCGCGCCTGCAGAAAGGTGTGGTCGTCAGTGGCCGCGCGGGCAGGCGATGGTCTCGCCGCTGGCGTTGGTGCAGGTGCCGGTGTGCGACACGGTGCCGCCGGACACCGTGGTGCTGCCGGTGTAGCTGTTGCCGTTCGCGCCGGTGGCGGTGGTGTCGCGTGCGCCGGTCACGTTGCCGTCCGCATCGCGGCTGATGCCGCCGGTGGTGCTGGCGGTGCCGCCGTTGGGTCCGTTCGCGTAGGCGCTGCCCTGGCGGCCGGCACTCCCATCGGCATTGCGGTAGGCGCTGCGGTCGTAGCCGGCACTACCGCCGTTGGCACCGCTGATGGCGCCGCTGCGTGCGGCAGTGGCATTGCCCTGGCCGTCGGCCTGCCAGCTGCGCTGGCGCTGGCTGTCGAAGCGCGCATTGCTGCGCTCGACTGCGACATTGCCGCCTTGTGCGGTGCGCTGCACGGCACGGCTGCGCTCGCGGGCTTCGGCATGGTCGGCGAACAGGGTGCTGGCGCACAGGGCGAAGGTGGCGGCGATCAGGAGCGGGGTCTTGCTCATGGCGGAATCCTCATTGGGGTGCGGGATGGCCGCACGGGTAAGCAGCGGCAGGGCCACGGTAGGGCGGGCAACGCGGGCAGGTGTGTCGCGGTTGACAGCAGATGTGTCTGCCGGCCGCGCTCGAAACATCTGCTTACAAACAGGCCGTGGGCGGGGTTTGCCGGGCGTCGCGGCGGCGGGCGATAGTGGCTCCATGGAAGACGCCCTGCCCCGTGTGCTGTTGGTCGACGACGACGTGCGCTTGCGCGAGCTGCTGCAGCGCTACCTGCAATCGCAGGGCTTCGACGTGCGCGGCGCCGGCGACGGCGCGCAGATGCGGCAGGCGCTGGACCGCGGCCACTTCGACCTGATCGTGCTCGACCTGATGCTGCCCGGCGAGAACGGCCTGGAGCTGTGCCGCCGCCTGCGCGGCCAGGGCGACGCGACGCCGATCGTGATGCTGACGGCGAAGGGCGATGAGATCGATCGCATCGTCGGGCTCGAAATCGGCGCCGACGACTACGTGCCCAAGCCGGTGAACCCGCGCGAGTTGCTGGCGCGCATACGTTCGGTGCTGCGACGTACGCGTCCGGTGCCCGGTGCACCGCAGGCCGACGGCGGCGAGGTGGTGTTCGGGCCTTTCACGCTCGACCTGGGCCGGCGCGAACTCACCCGCGACGGTGTGCTGTTGCGCCTGACCAGCGGCGAGTTCGCGGTGTTGTCGGTGCTGCTTCGGCATCCGCGCCAGCCGCTCAGCCGCGACCGCCTGATGAGCCTGGCGCGCGGCCGCGAGCACGAGGCGTTCGAACGCAGCATGGACGTGACCATCGCGCGCCTGCGCCGCCTGCTGGAAGACGATCCGCGCCAGCCGCGCCTGATCCAGACGGTGTGGGGCGTGGGCTATGTGTTCGTGCCGCCGGAGGCCACGCCATGAGGTCGCCATTGCCCCGCAGTGTGTTCGGCCAACTGGCGCTGGTGATCACCCTGGTGCTGATCGGTGCGGGCGTGCTGGCGGTCCTGCTC
>NZ_JBGFFG010000293.1:0-4293 GCF_056175765.1 Pseudoxanthomonas sp. LjRoot204_2
CTAGTACTGTCCGGCGCCCACCAGTTCGATCTCTGCGCGGGTGCCGGTGCTGCCCTGGGCCAGGGTGACGCCGGTGACCTCTCCTGCGAGGAGCACGCACGGCGCGGCGGCCAGCAGGGCCGCAAGGGCAAGGCGCAGCAAGGTGGTGGGCATCCCCGGGCTCATGCCGCGGATTCAAGCACCATCGGCTCACGAATGCAAGGCGTTTTCCCTTAATAATCCGCAACCTGGCGGATGTTCCTAACCGGACTGGAGAGATGCCGCCTGCAACTGGGCCTTTGCCGTCATTCGTGCGATCCAGTGTTCGCCCACCGCGGATGCCCCGGTAAGCCGGGCCGAGCGACCCGCACCGGCGACTTCGAGTGCCACGTGCAGGTCGGCGGGCGGCAACGCCGCCGCGCCGCGCTCGGGCCACTCGACCAGCCAAAGTGCGGCAACCCCTTCATCCAGCCCCAGGAATTCGAGTTCGCCCGCATTGCCGATGCGGTAGAGGTCCAGATGCCAGGCCTCTCCTCCCTCGACGGGGTAACGCTCCACCAGCGTGTAGGTCGGGCTGCGGATTGCGCCCACCACACCCAGCGTACGCAGCAGCGCGCGTGCCAGCGTGGACTTGCCGGCGCCCAGGTCACCCTGCAGGTGGACGACAGCGGCCGCAGGACGCGTGCGGGCGAGTGATCGGCCCAAGGCCTCGGTGGCCTCGTTGTCGGGAAGGAACACGTGCATGCCGCGATTCTAAGCGCTGGCGCGACGGGTGCCATGCATGCACGGCCCTCAGGGATTGGCCAATCGCCGCAGGTGTGCGAACAGGTCCGACGGCAGCAACCCCCGCTGGCCATCCCACGCCGCGGCGTCCCCGGCCAGCGCATGCAGCAGCGCGCCGGCGCTGGCGGCGTCGAACGCCGCGAGACCCTGCGCCCGCAGGGCGGCGATGACACCGGTCAGGACATCGCCCATGCCGCCCACGGCCATGCCGGGATTGCCGGCAGCGACCACGCGCAACACCCCGTCCGGCGACGCGACGATGGTGCCGGCTCCCTTCAGGACGACCACGCTCGCATGACGCTGGGCGATCGCCCGCGCGGTGGCGAAGCGGTCGCGCTGCACGTCGGCCGTGGTGCACGCGAGCAAGCGTGCCGCCTCGCCGGGATGCGGCGTCAGCACGGCGTCCTGCAGCCTGTGCGGCGATGTCGCCAGCAGGTTCAGCGCATCGGCATCGATTACAGAGGGGATGTCGTAGCGCATCGCGTGCTGGAACAAGGCGCGCGCCCATTCGCCCTGCCCCAGGCCGGGGCCAACGGCGATCACGCGCGCCCGTTCAAGCAGGGGTACCAGCGCGTCCGTCGATTCGACCGCACGCACCATCGCCTCGGGCCTGCGCGCCAGCAGCGCCGCGACATGCGCCGGCCGCGTCGCCACGCTGACCAGGCCGGCACCCGCGCGCAGTGCGGCTTCGGCACACAGCGCAATCGCGCCCCCGCTGCCTTCGTCGCCGCCGATGCACAGCACGTGGCCGGACTCACCCTTGTGCGTGTTGCGTCGGCGCGGAAGCAGCCAGCGTGCGAGCGCGTCCTGCTCCAGCAACGACGCCTCCGCGGGAACGCCATCGAATGTCGCGACGGGAATCTCGAGGTCGTCGAACGCGAGTGCGCCCGTGTATTCGAGCGCATCGCCGGTGTACAGGCCTGCATGCCGCACGATGAACTGCAGCGTGCGCGTCGCCAGCACCGCCACGCCGGGCGTACTGCCGCGATCGGCATCCACCCCGCTCGGCACGTCGAGCGCGAACACGGGGACGGACTGCGCGTTGATCGCGTCGATCAGCGCCTTCGCTTCGTGCTCCGGCGCGCGCGACAGGCCGATACCGAACAGGGCATCCACGATGACATCGGCCTTCGGCAGCGCATCGTCGAAGAGCGTGACCTGCCCACCCGCGGCCACGTAATCGGTGCAGGCGCGCTGTGCGACAGGATTGCCCGGCACGTGCGAATGCAGGTGCACGACCTCGACCGCCCGTCCCGCGCGGCGCGCATGCCGCGCCAGGACATACCCGTCGCCTCCATTGCTGCCGGGTCCGCACACCACGACAATGCGCTGCGCCTCGGGCCAGTGCATCAACAGGTGCTGCCAGGCCGCCAGGCCGGCGCGCTGCATCAGCACGTAGGCATCGCCGCCGAGTGCCTGCGTGGCGCGCGCATCCAGTGCCCGTGCGGCGTGCGCGGAGTACAGGGGCCAGGTGCCGGACATGCGCGGATTCTAGGTCCGGTCCCGGTTGCGGGGAAGTGAACCTGCGGCCCCCTCCTATAATCCCCCCATGCCCGTTTCCGACCCCATGACACCCGCGCCCGATCCTGACGCGCTTGCCCGGCGCGTACGGGAGCTGGCCCGCGAGTTCGGCTTCCAGCGCTGCGGCATCGCCGGGATTGATCTGGGTGACGACGAACGGCACCTGCGCGACTGGCTGGCGCAGGGACTGTACGGGTCGATGGCATGGATGGCGCAGCATGGCGACAAGCGCTCGCGCCCGCAGGAACTGATCCCCGGCACGCTGCGGGTGATCTCCGTCGGGCTGGACTACGGCCGCAACGACAGCGACGACGCATGGGACACGCTGCAGGATGGCCAGCGCGCGTACGTGGCGCGCTACGCGCTGGGGCGCGACTACCACAAGCTGATGCGCAACCGCCTGCAGAAGCTCGCCGAACGGCTCCAGCAGGAAGTCGGCGCATTCGGCCATCGCGTGTTCGTCGATTCCGCACCGGTGCTCGAACGCGCCCTCGCGCGCAACGCGGGCCTGGGCTGGATCGGCAAGCACACCTGCCTGATCGACAGGGACGGTGGTTCGTGGTTCTTCCTGGGGGAAATCTATGTCGACCTGCCGTTGCCGATCGATGCGCCGGCGAGTGCGCATTGCGGCACCTGCACCCGCTGCATCGACATCTGCCCGACGCAGGCAATCACCGCGCCCTACCGGCTCGATGCGCGACGCTGCATTTCCTACCTGACCATCGAGCACGAGGGTGCGATTCCGGAAGACCTCAGGCCCGCGATCGGCAACCGGATCTTCGGGTGCGACGATTGCCAACTGGTGTGCCCTTGGAACAAGTTCGCCAAGCGCACGGACGAGCCGGACTTCCGCGCGCGCAATGAACTGGACGTGGCGACGTTGCCGCAGCTGTTCGCGTGGAACGAAGACGAGTTCCTGCGCCGCACCGAAGGCTCGGCGATCCGCCGCAGCGGGCACGAACGCTGGCTGCGCAACATCGCGGTGGCGCTGGGCAATGCGCCCACTACGCCCGACGTGCTGACTGCGCTCGAAAGCCGTAGGGAAGACCTGTCCCCGTTGGTACGCGAGCATGTCGCATGGGGATTGGCGCAGCACCGCCTGCCTGTGGGAGCGACGTAAGTCGCGAAGGGCGACAAGCCAAAGCTCGCGACTTACACCGCTCCCACAAACGATGGGCGAAGGCGGTATTGCAGGCAGCTCACCCGCGTGCAGCGATCTCCGCCAGCAGTGCCTGGGTCACCGGATCCTTCGCCTCGGTTTCGCCCTTGAGCGCCGGCAGCAGCCCGTTGGCCAGCTSCTTGCCCAGYTCCACGCCGAACTGGTCGAAGGCGTTGATGCCCCAGAGCACGGACTGGGCATAGACGCTGTGCTCGTACATCGCGATCAGGCCACCGAGCGACTGCGGGGTCAGCGCATCGAGCAGGATCATCGTGCCGGGACGACCGCCGGCATAGCTGCGATGCGGATCGTCGCTGGCTTGGCCATTGGCGAGCGCTTCGCTCTGCGCGAGCAGGTTGGACATCAGCGCGAGGTGGTTTTCCGCGTAGGGGTCGTCGTTGCGCACGGTGCCCACGAAGTCGAGCGGCACGATCTGCGTGCCCTGGTGCAGCGCCTGGAAGAAGCTGTGCTGCACGTCGGTACCCGCCCCACCCCACCACACCGGCACGGACTCGACGCCGACCGGGCTGCCATCCAGCTTCACCGACTTGCCCAGACTCTCCATCACCAGCTGCTGCAGGTACGCCGGCAGCAGCGCCAGGCGCTGGTCGTACGTCATCACGCCCTGCGCCGCATGACCCAGCACATTGCGGTTCCACACGGCCGTCAGCGCGTGGCGGACGGCGATGTTCTCGGCCAACGGTGCGCCGATGACATGCGCGTCGAAAGCCGATGCGCCCGCCAGCAGTTGCTCGAAACGGTCGAAACCGATCGCCAGCGCGATCGGCAGACCCACCGCCGACCACAGCGAGTAACGGCCGCCCACCCAATCCCACATGGGCAGCACGCGC